>JACPQI010000194.1 GCA_016190545.1 Chloroflexota bacterium | reverse complement strand
TCCTAAGTACCACACGCCTGTGTAAGAGACGATCGGAGGTTGGCATGAATGCGCGACGCAGCGGGGCTGAGTTGAACGCACTCCTCAGGCAGACCGGTCTGACCCACCAGGTGGTAGCCGACGCGCTCGAACTGTCGAAAGAGACCGTGGACAAGTGGTGTCAAGGACAGAATGCGATCAGGCTGGCCTCCTTAGGATCGCTCACGAAGCTGCTGGAGAAAGAAGGAGCGTCAGTTGAGAAACTCCGAGAGTTGCTTGTCACCGACATCATCGACTTGGGGCTCGATGTGGCTACCGCTGAGCACTATCTGGGGCTGCGACGGGTCCCCTCTGCTGGAGGCGCCCACATCATCGTTGCCTGGGACCTCCGTGCCGAATCGCAGGTGCTTGCGGTCAGCGAAATCCGGAGGGCGTTGAGCGCAGCGAGTCGCAATGTGGTCGTGATGGACTGCTGCTCTAATCCGGCTTTGCACCGTTACTACTTGGAGGTGTTCTTGCCGAGATGTGCGCCTTCTGGGGTGGTCGTTTTCCGGTCCCTGGGGCGGGAGTCCGACCTGGATGCTGCAGCACAACGGTTCGCTCAACTGGGGATCCCCGCCGTCTACGTTCAAGAACGACCGCGGACGTTGCCGGGTAAGGCGATTCACCTTTTCTGGAACGAATACGAATTGGCGCGCGCTGCCGGGCGAATGGTTGCTCAGGCCAAGCATGAAGTTATCGGAGGAATCTTCTTCGAAGGTGTCGAGGCCTACTCGGTGCGAAGAAGCGGGTTCGCTAAAGGTCTCGCCGAGCAGGGCGGGCCGCCGAAGCATATACACGAACTCTCAATGCCCCGTACAACGGACGCTTTTCATGATTCGAACTTGTTGCTTCGGATGGACTCGTTCCTGTCCGAACGCCGCCCGACGGCGATTTTCTCGGCTTCGTCCCTTTTGGTCCTCACCATACTCCAAGCCCGAGTGGCGCAGCTAGGTCGGATGAAGACATGGCCGCTCTTGGTTGTCACCCTGGGTTGTGAGGGGTGGATCACCTCATCCGTGCGCTCCTTGGCCAATCTAACCCAAATGTCTTTGTCCATGATTGAGTTCCCTATACGAGAGATGGCGAACAAAGTTGTGGAGGCGCTCACCCTACTGGAAGCGGACCAGACCTTGCCGCGTGAAGGACGTGCCATGAAGGTCGCTGTCAACGTCGTATGATGACCAAGGCAGCCCCGGCGGGCTCTCTTGTACACTAAGGTCAGACACTTGTACGAACAATACCATCACAGTCCGCAATGTCGTACTCATACCCCTATTGTCTGTCGAGCCGAGACGACAATATACTCAAGCCGAATCAGGCCGACTGTGGACGGCCAATTTAGTCGCGCGAGGAGGTCGCAATGAGCCCTGACGTAACGGTGTTAGCCCCCAGACCTGAGCGGAATTCCGCCGATGCAGTCACTGCCCTGGCTCCCAGACCCAGAGACCTCAATGGCGCCATGCTGGGGTTTCTCAACAATTCGAAGCACCATGTGGATACCGTATTCAAAGAGTTGGAGCGCCACATCACAGACACCTACTACGTGAAAGGCACGACACATGCTTCCAAGGTGACGCTGAGCCAGCCCGCTTCGCCGGAAGCGCTCCAGAAATTGATGCGGGAGGCGACTGTTGTCATCAACGGCATAGCAGACTGAGGGTCATGCACCGCGTGGAGTATCCACGACAGTGTCATGCTAGAGCGCAAAGGGATCCCTACCGTCACCCTCATCACCTCAGCCTTCACCAAGCTCGCTGAACTGCAAGCATCCCGCTTGGGGATGGCCGACCTTCCTGTTATCAGCCTGCCCCACCCTATCAAGCCTTTGCAGGAAAAGGACATGATCGCCATCGCGCATGAACTACAGAGTTCAGTGGTCGAGGGACTTACGACGAAACATACGGCCTACCGGACCAAGCCGAAATAAGGGGAAACGAGGCTCTATGGCGAACACAACGGTGACCATCAGAGACAACCTGGAAGCAGTAGACGCATACTTTCAAGAACACGGGTGGTCTGACGGGCTGCCCATCGTCCCGCCTACCCCAGAGCGCCTCGATCGCTTCCTCGCTGCAACGAAGCGCAACCCAGACGAAGTCGTCGCGAACCTGCCCCCCATATGGGGCGAGGCCAGCATCAAGCTCATTGCGGTCAACGCCATCATGGCTGGGTGTCGTCCAGAGTACCTCCCCGTAGTCATCGCCGCAGTGGAGGCCGTCGCTGACCCCCAATTCAACCTCTATTCGGTCCAGACGACAACCAACCCCGTCGGCCCCTCCATCATTGTGAATGGGCCTGTCGTAAAACGGCTGGGAGTCGCCTCCGGGGGCAACTGTTTCGGCCCCGGCTTTCACGCCAACGCGACTATCGGCAGGGCGCTACGCTTGGTCCTGCTCAATATTGGTGGCGCGGACCCAGACACCACCGATCGAGCAACCCAGGGGCAACCGGGCAAATACGCCTTCTGCTTTGCGGAAAACGACGAGCGGAACCCGTGGGAACCGCTGAGCCAGGAACGGGGCTTCCCGCCAAACGCTTCCACCGTCACAGTGGCAGCAACCGCTGCGTTCGTGAACATCATGGACTGCGCCGACAACGCAGACGAATTACTCAACTCCATCGCGGCGGCAATCGCCCTCCCGTGCAGCAACGATTACATGTTTGGCGGCGAACCGGCGGTGATCCTGAGTCCAGAGCACGTCGCGATACTCCACAAGGAGGGCCTGACCAAACAAAAAGTCAAAGAGGAGCTGTTCAGGCGCTCTGCTATGCCCGCCTCCCGCTTCTCCAAGCGCAACATCGAGCTCCTCGCCCGCTGGCGGATAGAACAATACCCCACCATGGCGAAAGACACCCTCATCACCGCAGCGAAAAGCCCTGGGGGTTTTCTTATTGCGATAGCCGGAGGCGACGGCGTGCATTCTTGCCATCTCATGAGCTTTGGAGACGCGCGCGCCGTCACCAAGGTAGTCCATGAGTGAGAGGGCCGTGGTTGCGTCGACGCGAAAGTACCGAATTGGCCTCCTGAAGGGCGACGGCGTAGGCCCGGAGGTCGTCCAGCAGGGGGTAAAAGTCCTCTGCGCGGCGGCGCGCCGCTACTCCTTTGAGGTCGAATTGACTGAAGGAGCTATCGGCCTTTCGGCCCTCGCGGCCTATGGCTCCACCTGCCCACGAGAAACCATAGATCTGTGCCAAGGGTGCGACGCCGTCCTCATGGGCGCCCATGGCGGGCTGGCTGAAGAGCAAGCCTATCGGCCCATCGACCCCATGGGGGCCGTCCGCGGCCTGCGTAAAGCATTAGGGCTGTACGCTAACTTGAGGCCCGCGAAGCTCCTGGCTCCGCTCGCGCCTTGCTCGTCCCTGAAGCCTGCCGCACTTTCATCCGGCGTTGACTTTGTTATCATGCGGGAACTGACCAGCGGCCTGGCGTATGGGCGACCACGCGGCCTCCGCAGCACCGCTCAAGGCCGGTATGCCGTCAACACTCTGCGGTATAGGGAAAAAGAGGTGCGAAGGTTGCTCCACGTCGCTTTTCAATTGGCGGGCACGCGGAATAAGAAGCTGGCGGTCGTCGCTCAGGACAATGCCCTGGAGACGTCGCAACTGTGGCGACAGGTGGCGATGGAGATGGCGCCCAGCTATCCATCAATCGAACTCGCCCACTATCACCCCGATAACTTTGGGCGGCTCCTCATCCAGTCCCCTGGCATCTTTGACATCATCGTCGTCGACAATATGTTCATTGGCGGCATATACAACGACCAGGCCGGCGCCATTGTGGGATCGCTCGGCATGTTGCCCTCTGCAGAATTGAAGCCGTCCGAAAAGAAAGATCTGGTCCGCTGCCGCGGGCTATATGAGCCGGTCCATGGGAGCGTACCTCACAGGACAGGCAAAGACCAGGTGAATCCTTTGGGGACTATCATGAGCTGCGTCATGCTGCTCCGCTTTTCCTTGGGCGAAATCGAAGCTGCGCGGGCCGTCGAAGCGGCCGTCGACAGGGTTACCTTGAAATACCGCACCTACGATATCATGACGCCAGAGGCCATTCTCGTAGGGACATCGCAAATGGGTGACCTTGTCGCTCAAGCCGTGTCAAAGGGCAAAGGCCGGTAGCCAGCGTGCCCGCCAGTCCTAGCTCAAAGCTCCCATAGCTTTCAACTCGCCCATTTCCCGCGCGCTCAGGCCCAGCAGGTCCCTGAACACATAATCGTTGTGTTCCCCAAGCAGGGGGCCGCGCTTAGATACTGGCGGGGCCGATTGGCTAAAGACGAAAGGTAATTCGAGGGACACCCTGGCGCCCAAGGCGGCGTCCTCCGCGACCTTCCATGCACCCTGGGCATTGACGTGTGGGTCTGTGAACAGGTCCTCGGCGTTCATGGACGGCGCCGCAGCAACGCCGTGCTTCTGCAGCAGGTGCATGAGTGCGTAGGGTGTGAATTGGACAGTCCACTGCGCTAACAACGCGTCAAGCGCGTCCGCATGCTCCAATCTCCCTCTTCTGTCCTGAAATCTGGGATCGCGCAGCCACGCTTCATGGTCGCTCGCCTTGCACAGCGCCTCCCACTCTGTCTCGGTAGACACGGCTATCGTAATCCACTTATCGTGCCCGCTACACGGATAACAATTATGGGGCGCCATAAAGTCATCCCTATTTCCCTGCCTGGTTGCGACCTTGCCGTTGGCGGTGTAGTCCAGGATGGACTCGCCGACCAAGCAGGCGACAGCTTCCTGCGATGAAGCGTCAATGTAGGTCCCTTCTCCATGTTCAGTGCGATGACGCAATGCTGCGAACAGCGCAAACGCGTTATACGCGGCGCACGCCAGGTCAATGGTGAACCGAATCTCCGTCGGCGGCCCATCCGAGTAGCCGGTCAACTCTCCGAGGCCGCCCAGACCGGCGAAAAGCGGCGCGAATCCAATGGCCTCCGCCTCGGGCCCGGTTTGGCCCGCCGCCGATGTTGACAGCATAACGAGGTCCGGCTTGGTTTTCTTAAGGGACCAATAGTCCATACCCCATCGGCTCATGACTCCCGGCTGGAAACTTTCCACCACAACGTCGCCGAGCTGCACCAAGCGGCGTGCAATGACAACAGCTTCCGGCTGCTTCAAGTTCAGCGTAACGCCTAGCTTGGCCGCATTTACATAATGGTACGTCAGCGACCGGTTGACATCTCGGAGTTTGCCCGTGCTGGCATCAAGTGTGCGGCGACTGAAGTCGAGCCGATTGCCGGTTTCAATCTTAATGACCTCTGCACCCAACTGGGCCGCTATGCTGGTGGCGTAAGGGCCAGCCGCGCCCCAGGAAAAGTCTATGATCCGCAGGCCCTCTAACGGAAGACTCATCGCTGGCATGCCCTAGATAACCCCTGCGTCCTGCAGTCTACGTAACGCTTCATTGTTGAGGTTTAACTCTTTACCGTAGACAAGTCCGTTGTGCTCGCCGAGAGCGGGAGCGTGTGTCACAACGGCTGCCGCCTCATGGCCTGCTATGAGAAACGGCAAGAACGGGAATTGAATGGAGCCCTTGTCGCGGTCGCTGAGGGTGGCAAAGAACCCTCGAGCCTTCAACTGCCTGGCCTGCGCTACCTCGTCTATTCTCCGGTACGGGGCCAGCGGAATCCCCTTCTGGCGGGCGAGGGCATACAGCTCCTCCTTATCGTGTTGCATGAGCCACGCCTCTAATTGCTTGTTGATCTCTGTCGCATGCCGCTCCCGCGACTCCAAGGTGGCGTATTCCGCCTTCTCAGCCCATTCAGGACTGCCCATTATCTCCTTGAGGGCGCGCCAGTGCTCTTCACCCTGAAATGTCAGCTCAACGTACCCGTCGCGGCACCGGCACACCCCGGCAAGGCGGTATCCTCTCGTCGCTCTCGTCATCACATGACCTTGGTTCGGATACCGTAGCAGTTCCACGCCACAGATGGCCATCAGCACACGCTGCTTGCTCAGGTCGATGTGTTCCCCAACTCCCGAGCGCCCTCGCTTCAGTAATGCAATCTGGACAGATGTAGCCGCCATTGCGCCGATGGTGTATTCGCTGGCATATCCACCGAGCTTGAGCGGGGGCCGCTCAGGGAACGGGCTGTTCCCCGGGGTGACATGCCCCTCGCCACCGCTGTGGAAGGTGTTCAACGGATAGGCTTTGTACCCTGCATATGGTCCCTGCAGTCCGAACGGTGTAAGGGAGAGACAGATGAGGCTTGGATTCAGGCGGCTGAGCGCGCCGTAGCCTAACCCAACCTCACCCAGCAGTCCCGGTGGGCGGTCCTCGACAACAACGTCCGCCGTCTTGACCAGTTGACGGAACAACTCCTGTCCCTCCGGGTGGTCCAGCGATAGCGTCACTCCCCTCTTGTTGGCGTTCAGGTAGAGGAACGCGAGGCTCGACCCGCTCTGAGCGCGTCCGTCAAAAAACGGCCCGCGGCAGCGAGCGGCATCGCCTCCACCCGGAGGTTCAACCTTCGTGACTGTCGCCCCGAAGTCTGCCAGCAACCTCGCACAATAGGGCCCCGCGACCATATCGCATAGCTCTATGACGCGGAGCCCCGCGAGGAAGCCCTTTCCATTGCCCGCTTCCATGATCAATCTACGGAGCTAGCCCCTTTTTCGCCGGCCCGCCTGAACCTTCAGAAGGCACCTTGCTTGGATCGAAGGTCTTGTACGGCTTCGCCGCCGTATGCGTCCGCGTCGTGCTCTTGTCGTGTGCGCGGAAGGGGAACCCAAAGCCCGGGAGGTCGGCGTACCGCTGGTCGCGTTCCGCCATCGCATCCTTCAGACCGCGGTCCCTGCGGTCGCGGAAGTAGCTCCATTCGTCCGCTTCGAAGCGTAGGTTGCTATTCAGACTGTGCATAATGTAACCGGCAGTGATGCCGTTGCGGATACCAAGGGCGGTGTGAGCGGCCTCGAAGGAGACCTTGGTGTCGACCAGCCCATCGAGCGGCTCAAGAGCGATAGCCCTGCAGTACTGGTCAACTCGCTCGTCCAGCTTGTCGCGCGAGACTACCTCGCTCACCAAGCCTGCCTCGTAAGCCTCCTGCGCCTCTATGTACTTGCCCGTGAGCAGCATCTTCTTGGCGCGCTTCAGGCCGATGGTCTCAAACCAGAGCGCGATGAGCCCGTCGACGGCGCCGCCTGCCCAGCGGTACGCCGGGTGACCGAACACCGCATCGTCGCTGGCAATGGTGATGTCTGATGCCAGGGTGAGCCACATGCCGAAACCGAGTGCATAGCTGTGGACCTGGGCCACGGTCGGCTTGAGCAAGTTTAGCCAGCGCTCGTAGAACGTCTGGAAGATGAACCGGTCGGCCGCAAGGCGCGTCCGCTCCGGCGCCCGCCGTTGCCCCGCCGTGCCCTGCTGGATGCCGTGGACAAACCCCACGTTGCCGGCGTGAGCGCCGGTGGAAAAGCAGGGCCCTTCGCCCCGGATGACCACTACTTTGATATCGTCATCCGCCTCAATCTCATCCATGAGACGGAGCATCTCCCAGCGGTCAGCCCGCTCCAGCGCGTTGAGTTTGTCCGGCCTATTCAGGATGATGTCTGCGCGCCGCTTCTGCTTGTCCTTCTTGAAGATGATGTGATGCTTGCTCTTGTCTAGTTCGGGGTCCCACAGGAAATGGCCCCTCGGGTCGTAGTACATGCCCCTTTCGACTTTGTTTACCACAGCACTCCTCCTATCTGAATCTTTTTTGTTCCTTGCTCGAACCTGTCTGCTATGGCCAATAAAGCTCGTCAGCTGCTTTCGCAAGCGCAGGCCGAAAATCTGGGTGAGCGATGTCGACCAGGGCCCTGGCCCGCTGACGCACCGTCTTGCCCCTGAGATGCGCCACGCCAAACTCGGTCACCACGATGTCGGCACAGTTTCTCTGAACCGTCACCACTGTTCCGGGAGGGAACTCCGGAACGATCCTTGAATGAGCGCCGCCCCCTGCGGTCGCCGGCAACACCGTCATCGCCCTGCCTCCTTTTGACAACCGAGCCCCGAATGCGAAGACGATTTGGCCGCCGGCATGGGCGAGGAAGCGTCTCCCCACAGTCTCAGCCGCAATTTGCCCCGTGAGATCGACCATGAGCGCGCTGTTGATCGCCACCATGTTGTCGTGGGCTGAAATGACTCGAATGTCTGCCAGGTATTCAACGTCAACGACGAGAAACAGAGGGTTCTGGTCCACCCAGGCCATGTCCTCTGCGGTGCCGCCGCCAACAGAAGTTATCACCACTCTCCCCGGATTCAATGTCTTACGAGCGCCGTTCACGATACCGCGTTGCACGAGAGGGATCAGGCCCGGAGGGGTAGCCTCGGAATGGAATCCCATGTCGTTGCGCCCGTCCAGGATCCCAAGCTGGAGGAGCTTCTCCGTCGCGTGGCCTACGCCGATTTGCAACGTGTCGCCGTCCTTGAGCAGTTGGGCAACATGACGCGCAATCGCCCGGAGGTAAGCCGGTGCTTCACCCGCTTTGCTCCGTCCTGCCAGGCTCTCTGCCCCAGGCTGAGCGCCGGTAAACTGGTGCTCAACGAAGAAATCGATTTCGGAGGCATGGACGAAGTTGTCACCGAAGGTCCGAATGAGCTTAGGGTTCACTTCAGCGATCACAAGGCCCGCCTGCCTTACCATCCTGGGCTTGTTCCACACGGAGTTGCCAAAGCTGCAAAACCCCCGGCTGTCCGGCTCCGAGACCTCGGTAAAAAGGACGTCGGGACGGTCCCAGTCGCCCATCTCCTGAAACGGCACCAGACCATAGAAGTGCACGTCGCAGCGCCTGGCGTCCACCAATGGGCGCGCCCGGTCTGTAGGGTACCCTACGGTCACGCTGAACGGCGAAGGCCCCTCCGGTTGGTACCACCCGAAATCATGCTGGGGCGCTGGCAGCAAGACCTCCACCCCTGCCAGGTTCCTTCGCGCCGCTAACGCCTTGCCCAGCGTGCGTGGTTCCCGTCCTGGCGTGAACAGTACCTTCATCCCCTTTCGGACTTTTGCAACTGCGTCTTCAGGGGAAATATACTTGGCCGCCCAGGCCGCTCGCCTCTCAGCAGCGACACTGGGGTTCTCAGTTGATGAAATGCTACTTGACCTCACTTCACTTCTATTCCGGAGACGAAGCACTATGCTGCTGTGCGCTCCCTATCATGCGCAATGGTCCAGGCGTCTTCAAAAGTTGGAGCATATCCCGCCGCAGATAAGTTTGACGGTTTTCCCGCCCAATGTTACAGTGTAGTCACTTCCAATGGGCAGATACAATAGACCGCTGATACCAGATTTCCAGACTACATTGTAGACCTATTACTATTTACCATGCTTTTGGTCTGAGATGAGCACACAACGACCCTCTTCCATATTGGGGGGCCTCCTGCGAACGGCAGGGCTAAGCCATCAGGCGTTGGCTGATGCGTTGCAGATTTCAAAGGAGGCTGTTGATACGTGGTGCTCTGGGCGCAGCAGGCCAAGTCCAGAAAAGCTTGGACGGTTGGTCACAATCCTGGAAGAGCACGGTATCCCGCCTGCTCACCTGCGCGACCTCCTCGCAGACGCTTTGACCGCATGGGGCCTCGACGAGAGCGTCACGCGTAATTACCTGGGCCTGCATCGCGTGCCTATCCGGCACGATGCCTTCGTCATCGTTGCCTGGGACCTGCGGAGCGAACTGCAGCAAGTTGCGGCCACGCTGGTCCGCAAGAACTTGAGCGAGGCGGGTAGAGAGGTCGTGGTCCTGGACTGTTGCGGCAGCCCAGCGATGCGTCGGCACTATCTGCAGGTCCTTGTGCCATCCCTGCAGCCTGCTGGCCTTATTGTCTCCAAGTTCGGGAGAGGCACAACCGAGATCGATGCGGTCGCCCTCCAGTTCGCTCAACTTGGGGTCCCAACAGTGTATTTCCAGGAAGGCCCCCGCTTGCTGCCGGACAACGCCGGCTACGTGAGTTGGGACGACTATCACCTTGGGTATCGGGGCGGCCAGGACGCGTGTCTCCATCGCCCTCGGAAAATCGGCATTGTTTTCTACGACGGAGTTACGATCCAGTCTTCAAGAAAGGCAGGATTTGAGGCCGCGTTGAAGGACAGTGGCCAATCGCCGGACGTGGTCAAAAGTCTTTCTACCCCAATTACCATGGACCCCTTCCATGATGACCTGCTGCTCAACCGCATACAGCGATTTCTCGATGAAGAGCAGCCCGACCTCGTTTTCACTCCCTCACCAATCGTCGCCTTTACGTTGATCCAGGCGGCGAACCTTCCTCAGAGTTCATCGCGGCGCAAGTTCTCTGTCCTTGCCCCGGGATGCCCCGGCTGGATGACGTCATGGATGCGTTCCTCCGCCCAGCCTGAGTTGCGCATCGTCCACATTCCGGTTGAGCGGGCGGCGAGAGAGTCGGCTGAGCTGGTGCTTAAGCTGAGCGGTGGGACATCTCTTTCCAAAGAAGAGCGCATTGTCCAGATAGATCCAGAGCCCAATTCACTGCTGACACATACACAGAAGACGCCGACAAAGCGGTAGCGCTGGAAGCACAATCCCAGAAACGTCGCAGAGAGCCACTCTCTCGACCCGCACAACATCAGCAGTAGCAGTATCAATTGACATAAAAGGTGGGAGTTGTTCCAGGTCTCTTGGCCGTGGAGCGCCTTGGGCCCTCGTGGGGTTGACAAGGGAGGGCGCCTACAGCGTGATGTGCGTGCCCTGCCGTCCCTTCAGGGCTGCCAGAAGCCGCTCCGGACAGGTGATGATGGCTTTCTCACCGCCATGCTCCACAAAGTCGATGGCCGCCGCCACCTTCGGCCCCATGCTGCCCGGCGGAAAGTGCCCCTCCGCCGTGTAGCGGCGCGCTTCGGTCGCAGTCATTAGCGGGATGTCCTGTTGTTTGTTCGTCCCGAAGTTGAGCGCCACTCGCGGCACGTCCGTCAGGATGAGCAGCAACTCCGCGCCGATGCTCTTCGCCAGACAGGCCGAGGCCAGGTCTTTGTCGATGACCGCGTCCACGCCTTTGAGCCGCCCGTCCTCTTGCGTCACCGGGATGCCACCGCCACCCGCCGCGATCACGATCACTCCCTGCCGCAGCAACGTGCGCACCGTGTCGGCCTCGACGATACCCAGCGGCTGTGGCGAAGGCACCACCCGCCTCCAGGCGGCTTTGTCCACCTGGGCGAGGTGAAAGCCCTTGCGTCGCAACAGGGCCGCCTGCCGCCCGCTATAGAAAGGTCCGATGGGTTTGGTCGGGTCCTTGAACGCCGGGTCGCGGCGGTCCACCAGCACCTGAGTCAGGAGACCCACGACAGGCCGCTTGAGGCCGCGTACCTGGAGCTGGTTGTGCAAGCTTTGCTCGATGACGTACCCGATCTCGCCTTGCGATTCCGCCACGCACATCGAGAGCGGCAACGTGTACGCCTTGCCCAGGGCCGCCTCCACTCGGATGAGGATATTGCCTACCTGGGGCCCGTTGCCGTGCGTGACCACCAACGACCATCGGCGCGCCGCCAGCGTGGCGACGTGGCCCATGGCCGCCGCCGCCCGGCGGAACTGGCGCGCCACCGTCGGCTCCTCGCCACGACGCAGAAGCGCGTTCCCGCCGAGCGCCACCACAGCTATCTGCTTCATCCTCCTATTGTACGCTGCCCTCGTCACTTGTCCTTCATCCCTTGCCGCTAGTACAATCTCCCCTCGTGAGCGCGACAACCCGAATAGAGGCCGTCATCTTTGACATGGACGGCGTC
>JACPQI010000195.1 GCA_016190545.1 Chloroflexota bacterium | reverse complement strand
TGACCCACCCACGCACGGGCGCATCGATGCGCGCCGGCGAATACCTGGGCCGCTGGCTCGTCGACCAGTTCCAGCACACGGGGCAAATCGCCTACCTGCGCGGCATCATACGCGGTCGCGGCTGGCTGCAACGCTAGCTCTGCTGCCCCTCTTCCCCCCGACGTGTTCAAGCCGCTACGGAATCGAGCGACTGGGAGAGCGCAAGAGAGGGCGAAGCCCTTTTTGCCGGGGGGCATGGGGGCCTGTCCTCGAGCGCAAGCGAAGGAGTGTCCCCCCAACCCCTCTCAGTCCCCCTCGCCACAAACGTGGAGAGGGGGACTGAGAGGGTGAGGCATCCCCTCCTATAATGGAGATGCTATGGCCCCCCGCAGGCGCACACCACCAGCGCGACCGCGCACCAGGGTCCTCATCCTGGGCGCCGCCGGTCGCGACTTCCACAACTTCAACATGGTGTTCCGCCGCGACCCGTCCTATGAGGTCGTTGCGTTCACCGCCCACCAGATACCGGACATCGCCGGGCGCCGCTACCCGCCGGAGCTGGCCGGCGCGCTCTACCCCAAGGGCATCCCGATCCTTACCGAAGAGGAGTTGCCGCACCTCGTCAAGAAACGCCGCGTCGTCAGCCAGGTCTACCTCTCCTACAGCGACCTTTCCCACCTGGAGGTGATGCACAAGGCGTCGCTGGCCCTAGCGCTAGGCGTGGACTTCTGCCTCCTGGGGCCAGACCGTACCACCATTCGCGCCAGGGTCCCCGTGGTGAGCGTCTGCGCCGTGCGGACCGGGGCTGGCAAGAGCCCGGCCTCCCGCTACGTAGCTCGGTTCTTCCGCGAGCGCGGCCATCGCATTGTCGCCGTGCGCCATCCCATGCCATACGGCGACCTTCGGCGGCAGGTCTGCCAGCGCTTCGCCAGCTACGAAGATATGGACAGGCAGCGCTGCACCATCGAGGAGCGTGAGGAGTACGAGCCTTTCCTCCGCATGGGCATGGTGGTCTACGCTGGCGTCGACTACGAGCAGGTCATCGCGAAGGCCCAACGCGAGGCCGACCTCCTGCTGTGGGACGGCGGCAACAACGACTTCCCCTTCGTGAAGCCGGACTTGCACATCGTGCTGCTGGACGCGCTGCGGGCAGGCCACGAGGTCTCCTACTACCCTGGCGAGACCAATTTGCTCATGGCTGACCTGCTTCTGCTCAACAAGGTAGACCGCGCGACTCCCGAGCAGACCAAGACGGCGTTGCGCAACGCCGCAACGTTGAACCCCAAGGCGCCGGTCGTAAAAGCAGTGTTGGACCTGGCAGTCGACAGGCCAGAGCGCATCAAGGGGAAGCGGGCGCTCATCGTGGGCGATGGGCCAACCCTCACCCACGGCGGCATGCCGGTCAGCGCGGGCACGGTGGCAACCCAGCGCCACGGCGCAAAAGCGATTGTGGACGGTCGGCGCTTGGCGGTAGGATCGCTGCGGGACACCTACCGGCAGTACCCCCACATCCAACGCGAGGTGCCCGCGATGGGCTATTCGCCCGCTCAAATCAGGGAGTTGGAGGAGACCATCAACCGCGCCGCCTGCGACATCGTCGTCGACGCCACGCCCACAGACCTGTCGCGACTTATCCGGGTCTCCAAGCCCATCGTCAACGTGGAGTACGAGTTGCGGCCCCACGGCAAGGGGCTGGACCGGGCGCTGGCCGCCTTCGAGGCGCGATGGCTGTGAATAAGGAGACATCTGCCCTGGGCGTGACCCGCTGCGGCCCCACGGTGTTCCGCTGGGGCGAGCGCACCTACATCATGGGCATCATCAACGTGACACCCGACTCCTTTTCCGGCGACGGTTTGGGCCTCAATGTGCAGGCCGCGATAGCCCAGGGCGAGCGCTTTGTGGAGGAGGGCGCAGACATTCTGGACGTGGGCGGCGAATCGACGCGGCCCGGGCACACGCCGCTCACTGCCGAGGTGGAGATACGGCGCGTGGCGCCGGTCATCGAGGCGCTGGCGAAAAGGGTGAAGGTCCCCATCAGCATCGATACGTCCAAGGGTGAAGTGGCCCGCCGCGCGGTGGAGGCGGGCGCGACGATGCTGAACGACGTGTGGGGCCTGCAACGCGACCCCTCGCTTGCCGCGCTGGCGGCCCAGCGCGGGTTGCCCGTGGTGGTGATGCACAACCAGCAGGGGACTCAGTACCGGGACCTGCTGCGCGACGTCATTGATAGCTTGCGCTGCAGCATCGAGACTGCCGTGGAGGCTGGCGTACCGAGGGAGCAGGTGATTATCGACCCCGGCTTTGGGTTCGGGAAGACGCCGGAGCAAAACCTGGAGCTGCTGCGCAGGCTGGCTGAGCTGAGGGTGCTGGGGCGGCCTCTCCTCGTGGGCACCTCTCGCAAGTCGATGATTGGGCGGGTGCTGGGCCTGCCGCCGGAACAGCGGCTGGAGGGCACGGCGGCCACGGTGGCCCTGGCTATCGCGGGCGGCGCCGACATCGTGCGCGTCCACGACGTGCAGGCTATGGCGCGCGTGGCCAGGATGGCAGACGCGGTAGTGCGCGCGCAGCGTCCTACATAGGCGCGGTCACACGCCGCCGTGGACGAGGCTGAACAGCAGAAGACCGAGAACAATGACTGTCACGACGGTGTAGAGCCAGTCGCGCTGGAGCAGGAAGGCGAAAAGGGAAAACGCCACGCGGGCGACGGGCGTGGCGACCAAGAGCAAGATGCCAAGCTGAATAAGCCCTCGGCCACTGAACGAAAAGGTCTCGTCAAAGATGCCTCGGAATGTCCTAAACTCCCGAGGGACGCTGTGGAACGCTTTATAGTCGGGCTGTTGGCCGCCGTGCCGGAGCAGGTAAACCAACCCGCCAAAGGCTACAACAAGCGCCGCCAAGGTTATCCCTACGCGCAGCAGCGTACCCATGTATTGCCCTGTTTGTTCATCGCTCCATCGCTGCCGAGGCTCTTGCATGTCATAGCCTCCCTGTAACTGCCTCAAAGACCATCTCGGCGCCTAGGGCCACGATAGATACACCAAAAATGAGGCGAAGCATGGGGATATTGGCCCGGACGAGGAACTTCGCGCCGAGCAACGGCCAAGAGCCACGCCAAGCACCACCGGCATGGCGAGGCCGGGATCGATGTATCCGTTGTGGAGGAAGACGGAAGCGCTGGCTGCCGCCGTGACGCCGATCATGAAGTTGCTGGTCGTGGTTGACACCTTGAACGGCAACCGCATGACCTGGTCGAAGGCGAGCACCTTGGCTGCGCCCGCCCCAATGCCAAGCAGGCCGGAGAGGACACCAGCGCCTCCCATGAACAACATGCCCAGAGGGACAGCTCGAACCGAATAGGGCTGTGGCCCATCGGGAGTCGGGAAGGTGCTGTCCATGTGAAGTCGCGTCGCAAGCGCTCCGGGGTCGGGTTCGACTTTAGCGTCAGCACGGTGGCGCACAAAAGAGTTGAGCGCGGAGTAGAACAGCACCGCCGCAAACGCATAAGCAAGGAACGTGGGAGAGACTCTTGCAGCCAGTACGGCGCCCACCAACGCCCCAGCGACCGCCGCAACCTGCATGAAGATCCCGATGCGGAGGTTCGTAAAACCCTCTTTGATGTAGGCCGCCGCAGCGCCGGAGGACGTAGCGATGGCGGCAACCAGCGATGTGCCGATGGCGTATCGGATATCGACGCCGAAGGCGAGGACGAGGAGCGGCACAATAACGACGCCGCCGCCAAGCCCGGTGAGCGCGCCCAGGAATCCCACGCCAAGTGAACTGACGCCCAGCACAAGGGTAAGAGCCAGGATGTTCATTCCGGCCCTACCCGAATCGACGACGAAGCCCTACAGTGTGCTGTTGCTGCTTTTCGCATAGTGCCATCGACCATTTTATCGCCCATAAGCCTTGTCGCCAACTGCCCGTTAGTACGCTATAATAGCGCTGCTTTGCTTGCGAGACGCCTGCCATTCCACTACGCCTGGGTCATCGTCGTTGCGGTCGGCCTGGCTGGAGCGCTGAACGCAGACATCCGCCTCGCCTTCGGCATCCTCATCGACCCGCTGGTGGAGGAACACGGATGGTCCGTCGGCGACATCTCCCTCGCCTACACCATCAGCTTCATCAGCATGGCCGTTGCCGGTCTCACCTTCGGTTCCGTCGCTGACCGTTGGGGTACACCCCTCACCATGCTCATCGGCGGCAGCCTGGTGACGTTGGGCCTGCTGCTCACCGCCATTGCTACCGAGCTCTGGCAACTCTACCTCTATTACGGCGTCTTGGCCGGTTTCGGCGGGGGTGCCTTCGTTGTGCCCACCGTCACCACGGTCACCTACTGGTTCAAGAAGTGGATGGGCGCGGCCACGGGCACGGTCTACGTGATACAGGGGCTCGGCCCTGTGGTCGGCACCCCCATCATCCGCATCATGCTGGACAACATGGGGTGGAAAGAGACCTTCTTCATCCTCGCTATCGTCACGGGCGCGGTGATGCTGGTGGCCGCCCTCTTCATACGAACGCACCCTGAGGACATGGGCCTGCGGCCCTACGGCGACGATGGGGCGGTAAGCAACGTCGCGCCTACCGCTAAGAAGCGCACGCCCGCACAAAGCCTACGCACCACCATAACCTGGACCCTTTCGCTCCTCATCATCATACACTTTGCCGGCTGTGTAAGCCATTCGTTGCCCCTGGCCCACGTCCCCTATATGGCGGAGCTGCAGGGCATCTCCGGCCCCGCCGCGGCGAGCATTCTCAGTGTCCTCTCGGCGGTGGCGCTCATCAGCCGGTTCAGCGTATCGGTGCTGGCGGACGTGGTCGGCGGACGCTGGGCGCTGGGCTGGGCCTTGGCTGTCCAAGGCCTGGCGGTGCTCATCCTCCTTCCCGCCGACAACCTGGCGATGTTCTACACCTTCGGCGCGATCTTCGCCCTTGGCTATGGCGGCGAGATGGTGGCCTTCCCCATTCTGAACCGACAGGTCTATCCGGACCGGCCTACAGCCGGGATTTACGGCTACCAGATCGCCGGAGCGGCCCTGGGCATGGCCCTGGGCGGCTACTTGGGCGGCTTGACAAAGGACCTGACCGGCGACTATACCGTAGCGGTGCTTGTCTCCGCAGGCGCTGCCGCGCTGGGCCTGGTGGCGGTAGTAGCTCTGCCCTTCGGCAGGCGGCGGGTGAGAGCGCCGACACCTGTAAGGCCTTAGCCTACCATCCCGCTCCCTCCGTGGAGGTGGCATCGACGACTGTATGCTGAACTGATTGGAGGTACCCATGCCGATGAAAGTAGGCGCCCAGTTCCGAACGGAAGGGTTAGCCGATGTCCAGCGGATGGCGCGCTGGGTGGAAGAGCAGGGCATCGGTGCTATATGGATCAGCGAGGCCAACCATGATGCCTTTCTCCCGCTAGCCCTGGCCGCCGCCCAGACAACGAAGGCCCTGCTCGCCACAAACATCGCTCTGGCCTTCCCGCGCAGCCCCATGGTGACGGCGATCACAGCCTGGGACTTGCAGGCTTTCTCCCGCGGGAGGTTCATGCTGGGCCTGGGCACCCAGGTGAAGCCTCACATTGAGCGGCGCTTCAGTGTGAAATGGGACCCGCCGGTACCCAAAATGCGGGAGATAGCCCAATCGCTGCGGGCCATATGGGACTGCTGGCAGAAGAACACGCCCCTGAACTATCGCGGCCAGTACTACACCTTCAGTCTCATGCCCCCACGCTTCAATCCTGGCCCCATCCAGCACCCGCGCATTCCAGTGCTGCTGGCGGCGGTGAACCCCAGGATGTGCAACCTGGTGGGCGAGGTTGCGGACGGCATTCTGGTGCATCCCCTCAACAGCAAACGCTATGTCCAAGAGATCATTCTGCCGGCCGTCCGCGAAGGCGCCGCCAAGGCGGGGCGCACCCTGACTCCCCTGGAGGTATGCGTCAACGCCTTTGTCGCCACAGGCGCGACGAAGGAGGAGATGGAGGCGAGCAAGAAGGATGTCCGCAACCGCATCGCATTCTACGGTTCGACGCCAGCCTACGCGCCCATTCTGAGACTGCACGGTTGGGATGACCTCCACAGTGTGCTCCATAAGAAATCGCGTGAAGGTGACTGGCAAGGCATGGCGAAGGACATATCGGACGAGGTGCTTGACGCCTTCGCGGTGGTGGGCAGGGACGACGAGGTGCCGCACAAGCTCAAAGAGCGCTATGAGGGCCTCGCTACCCAGCTTATCATTGACTTGGGCACGGGAAAGCAGCATGAGGCGCTGTGGAAAAGGTTGGTGAACTCGCTGCAGTAACGGGCGCGTCCCCCTTTCCCACGGGAGAAGGGGGACTAAGGAGGATGAGGCGAACAAGTTTGGTCTTCTGGGAGAGCGTGAGGACTACTGAGTGGCCTGTCGGCAAAGCAGCACAGCCCTTGTCTGAGACGAAAGACGAAAGGGAAAGCTAGGAGATGCCCCTGACCGGACCGGACATCCTCCGCTACGATAAGCGCGACGGCATCGTGACCGTCACGCTGAACCGGCCTGAGCGGCACAACGCCCTCAGCCTGGAGATCTTCGACCGGCTGAACGAGGCCTGGGCCTCTTTCCGCGACGACCCAGATGCTCGGGTGGCTATCCTCACCGGCGCGGGAGAGAAGGCCTTCTGCGTGGGAATGGACCTCATCGACCAAGCGGAGCGAGTGGCCAAAGACCCCAACTTTGACATCGTGAAGCTGAAACCGGGGGTGCTTGACGCCACCGAAGGCACGCCTTGGGGCGCCAAAGTGAGCAAACCCGTCATCGTGGCGGTGAACGGCATCGCCACGGCAGGCGGTTTCCAACTCACAATGACGGCGGACCTGCGCATCGTGGCGAGCACGGCCCGCTTTGGGACGGCGGAGGTGAAGGTGGGGAGGGGCACGCCCTGGGCGGTGCCCATTGTGTGGCAGATGCCGCTGCCCATCGCCCTGGAGGTCCTGTGCCTCGGCGACTTGGTGCCCGCCGCGCGGCTGCACCAGGTGGGCTGGCTCAACGCCGTGGTGCCGCCCGACCAGCTCATGACCGAAGCCCGCAAGCTGGCGGCAACGCTGCGCGACAATGCGCCCCTCTCCGTGCAGGCCGCCAAAGAGTCGCTCCACCAGACGCTGGGGCCGGCGCTGAGGCCGGCGTTAGACCAGGCCCGCGCCATCTATCGCAAAGTCTACGAGAGCGAAGACGCCGTTGAAGGGCCTCGGGCCTTCGCCGAAAAGCGCAAGCCCGTATGGAAAGGCCGCTAGGCCCTACGTGGCCTGCG
>JACPQI010000196.1 GCA_016190545.1 Chloroflexota bacterium | reverse complement strand
GGGGACGTCCACGACATCGGCAAGAACCTGGTGGACATCATCCTCTCCAACAACGGGTATAGAGTCGTTAACCTGGGTATCAAAGTGCCGCCGCAAGACCTGGTGACCGCCTATCGGCAGCACAAGGCGGATATCATCGGGCTGTCGGGCCTGCTGGTGAAGTCGGCCCAGATGATGGTGGAGACGGTGCGTGACTTCAAGGACGCCGGCATTCGCTGCCCAGTGCTGGTCGGGGGCGCCGCCTTGACCAATCGCTTTACGCGGATGCGCATCGCGCCCGAATACGACGGCCTGGTCGCCTACGCCAGGGACGCCATGACGGGCCTGGAGCTGGCAGGCAAGCTGCGCGACGCCGATGAGCGGGGCCGCCTCGCTATCGCGCTGGACGCAGAGACGAAGAAGATGCTGGCGGACGAGGAGGCGAAGCAAGCGGCCCGCGCCGATGTAGAAGCGCCAGAGATACGCAAGGCCGTCATTAGGCCTGTTGCGGCTGCGCCCACGCCGCCGGACCTCAAGCTGCACGCCATCAAGGGCTACGACCTGGCCGAGGTCTTCTCATACATCAACCCCATGATGCTGTACGTGCGGCACCTGGGTTTCAAGGGCCGTTTCGAGGAGGCGCTAGAAAAAGGCGACGCCAAAGCGGTGGAACTGCGCGAGCAGGTGCGCCGGGTGGAACAGGTTATGCTGGCGCGGGCGGACATCAAGGCGGACGCCGTCTATAAGTTCTTTCGTATCGCCTCCAAAGGTGACGATATCCTAATACTCTCACCCGACGGGAAAGATGTGATGGAACGTTTCCAGTTCGGGCGGCAGAGCGAGGGCGAGGGCCTCTGTCTGACCGACTTTGTCCTGCCTCGCACGACGGGTAAGGCGGACTATGTGGCTTTGTTCGTTACCAGCGTCGGCCCGGGCGTGCGAGCCCTGGCTGAGGAGTGGAAGGCGAAGGGCGATTATCTGGCGTCCCACATTCTGCAAATCCTTGCCCTGGAGGGCGCAGAGGGTTTCGCCGAGCTTCTTCACCAGAAGATTCGTGCCATGTGGGGCTTCCCGGACCCAGCGGGCATCACCAAGCAGGACTTGTTCAAGGCCAACTATCAGGGCAGGCGCTATTCCTTTGGCTATCCCGCTTGCCCGCGACTGGAAGACCAGAGGAAGCTGTGGCGACTGCTGGGGCCGGATAAGCACATCGGTGTCACTCTCACGGAGGGCTGCATGATGGACCCGGAGGGTTCCGTGAGCGCCCTGGTGTTCCATCACCCGGAAGCCAAATACTTCAGTCTGAGCCGCACGGATATCGAGCGGCTGGAGAAGCGGCTGTCCGACGAGAAGGAGAGGCGCTAGCATGGCTACCCGCCACTTCACTGTGGAGGATGCCAATGCCCTTGTGCCGTGGCTGAAGGAAAAGTTCAGCGCCATCATGCGGCTGCGGGAGGAGATGGCCCACGGCGCCGCCGTGCTCCAGGAGCTGATGGCCAGAATGCGCACCAATGGGACGCACCCGGTGGACGAGACTGCCGACAAGCAGCAAAAAGATATGGAAAAGCAGTCTGAGAAGCTCAGCGCTTTGTTGGGAGAGATCGTGCGGCGCGGCATCGTCGTCCGCGATCCCGATATCGGCCTGGTCGACTTTCCTTCGCTGCGGGAGGGACGCGAGGTCCATCTGTGCTGGCGCGCCGACGAAGACATGGTCGCATACTGGCACGAGACCACCACCGGTTACGCGGACCGCAAGCCACTCTAGCCCATGCTCGCCGACTGCCACACCCATCTCGACCAGTTTCCCAGCGATGAGGTGAGCGCTATGCTCCAGCGCGCCCAGAACGCGGGCGTGGACCTCATCATCACCGTCGGCACCACGGTGGCGTCCAGCGCTGTGGCGGTGGCGCTGGCGGAGGCTCGTCCCATCCTTTACGCGGGTGTGGGCGTGCATCCTAGGGACATCAAGAGGCCGCTGGGCGCGGAGGACTTCGCCGAACTACGTCGCCTGGCTTTGAGCAGCGCCAAGGCGCTCGTTATCAGCGAGACCGGCTTGGACTATCTGCCTACATCGCCCGACCACAGGGTGCAGCAGGAGGCGTTCCGCGGCCATATCCGCCTGGCCCGCGACCTGGGCAAGCCGCTTGTGGTGCACAGCCGGGAGGCGAACAGCGATGTGCTGCGCCTGCTACGCGAGGAGCGCGCGCACGAAGCCGGCATTGTCATGCACTATTTCCAGGGCGATGCCGATTACGCCCGGGACTGTCTGGACCTGGGATGCTACCTATCTTTGGCGAAGCCGCTACTTCGCTTGCCGGGGCTACAGGAGGTGGTGCGGAGCGTCGCGCCGCTGGAGCGCATCGTCTTGGAGACGGACAGCTATCCGCAGCCGTGGAAGAAACATACTGAGCGGCGGACGGAGCCCAGTCATGTGCGCATGGTGGCGGAGAAGCTGGCGGAGCTAAAAGGCATGACGGTAAACGAGGTGGAGCGGGCGACAACGGCCAACCTCACGCGGGTCTTGCGTCTGACGCCATGAACATGCGAGGATGGACGTGTTCAATTGTCCCTAAGAATGGGGGGAAGAAAACATGCCGAATGACCTGGTGCAAGTTGTTACCGGTGGCACAAGCGGGATGGGGTTTGCCTGCGCGCGCATTCTCGGAGCACGAGGGCCGCTCGTCCTCGTAGATGTGAACGGCGAGCTGCTGAAGAAATCGGCCAACGCCCTCAGGGCTGAGGGGCTGACAGTCCATGAAGCCCCGATTGATGTCCGAGACAGGAAGGCGGTTGCTGCGGTAGCCAAGACCGTGGCCACCTTAGGCAGGCTTGGCGCCCTGGTCCACGCTGCAGGTGTGTCACCGCACATGGCGCCAGGGAAAGAGGTCATCCAGGTCAATCTTATCGGGAGCGCAATCGTGTTGGAAGCGCTGTTCCCGCTGGTGGGACAGGGGACTGTCGCGGTGATGTTCGCCTCCCTGGCTGGACACCGGTTCGCTCCGCAATCGACCCCCGAACTCGATCGGGTCCTCACAGACCCGTTACGGGACGATTTCCTGTCGCGACTCGAGTCCCTGGTGGGTAAGCAGGTCGTCACCATTGAGAAAGGGTCCCGAATTTCCTACGAAGTCTCGAAGTACGGCGTCCAGTTGTTGGTCAGGAAGAGCGCTTATGCGTGGGGCCAGAAGGGAGCGCGCATCGTTTCCATATCGCCAGGGATTATCGACACGCCCATGTCGGCCCTGGAATTCATGCACCATGAAACTATGCGACAGATGATTGAGGCGTCGCCGCTGCGACGTGTCGGGCGCCCCGACGAGGTGGCCGCCGTCGTGGAGTTTCTCACCTCAGAGCGCGCCTCGCTTGTTACCGGAGTCGATGTGCTTGTGGATGGGGGCATTTTTTACGCCAGCCTGGCCCTGGGACAGACATAGCCGCGTTGGTTCACGTTTTCCCTTCGATGGGCGTGTCGTCACGGTTGCCCCATTCGGCCCAGGAGCCATCGTAGACCCGCACGTTGTCGTGGCCCAGCAGCTTGAGAGTGAAGGCGGCGTGCGACGCACGCACCCCGCCCTGTCAGTAGGTGACCACAGCCTTGCCCGGCGTCACCCCCGTTGCTGCGAAGCGCCGACGCAGCTCATCGGCAGGGAGCCAGGTCTTGAGTGCGTCGTCCGTCACGCTGCGCTTCCATTCGTGGTGGACCGCGCCGGGCAAATGCCCGCCGTAGCGATTGCTCCGCTTGTCTTTGCCTTCCCACTCTTCGTCCGAGCGCACATCCAGCAGCACCGCCGCTGGAGTTCCTATGATCGACTTCAGGTCATCGACAGTAGCCGCCAGATGAGGAGTGAGACTGGGGGTGAAACGGGCCGGGGGCGGGTACGGGACCTGTGTGGTGAAAGGCCGCTTCTCGGCGCGCCATTTGTCCCAGCCGCCGTTGAGCAGCCGCACCGCGCCGGGATGGCCATAGTACTCCATCGCCCACCAGAGGCGAGAGGCGTGGTGGCCGCCGTCGCCGTCGTAGGCGATGACCTGCGCGCCGTCACCGATACCGCAGGTCTCCATAATGCGGGCGAACTGGTCCGGACTTACTACGATGGCGGGGTTGTCGGGGTCCTTCAGGTTCCACCCAGGGATGGGTATGTTGACTGCTCCAGGGATGTGGCCCAGTAGGTACTCGATGGCGGGACGGGCATCGACGATGCGGAGGTCTCGCTGGTCCAAGCGCTCCGCCAGCCAGGAGGTCTCCACGAGCATTTCAGGGTGGGCGTATGCGGTCATCGAGCTCCTTCGATGTTGTCTTCGCCGGGGTGTATAACGCTATACTACTCCAACAACTGTGCAGGCGAGGAGCCTAGCTTGAGATTCTACCAGAGGAGGCGGTGATGGCGAGGCCGCTGAAGGGCGTCCGCGTGCTGGACCTGTCGTGGGTGCTGTCCGGGCCGTACTGCACGATGATCCTGGCCGACCTGGGCGCCGAGGTGGTGAAGGTCGAGCGGCCAGAGGTGGGCGATACGGCCCGGGGCAACGGCCCCTTTGTGAACGGGAGCAGCACCTACTTTGTGAGCCTGAACCGGGGTAAGAAGAGCGTGGCGCTTGACCTCAAAGCGAGGCAGGGCAAAGCGCTCTTTCTCAGACTGGCCGAAAAAGCGGACGCGGTCATTGAGAATATGGTGCCTGGCACGATGCAGAAGATGGGGCTGGGCTATCGTACGCTGCGACGTCACAATCCACGTCTCATCTACGCCGCCATTTCCGGGTTCGGCCAGACGGGGCCCTACGCTGAGCGCCCTGCTCTGGACATCGTCGCCCAAGCTATGGGTGGCGTCATGAGCATCACCGGCGAAGAGGGCGGGACGCCGCTGCGTCCCGGCGTTTCCATCGGCGACCTGAGCGCGGGGCTGTTCACTGCCATCGCCATTCTGGCCGCGCTGCACGAGCGGCAGCGCTCCGGCAAGGGCCAGATGATCGATAGCTCCATGCTGGACTGCATCGTGGCGCTGGAGGAAAACGCCTTCGCGCGCTACTTCGCCACCGGCGAGGCGCCCCGGCGCCTGGGCTCGCGCCACCCGGCCTTCACGCCGTTCCAGTCGTTCCAGACCAAGGACGGCTATATCGTCGTCGCCATCGCTGGGGGCATAAACGACCAGTGGCCCCTGTTCTGCGCCACCATCGGCCACCTGGAGCTTATAGACGACCCCCGTTACCAGGACGGCTGGATGCGCACCCAGAACTATTACAGTTTGGAGCCGGTGCTGTCCTCCGCCTTGCGCGCGAAGAGCAGCGCCGAATGGCTGGAGGAGTTCCAAGCCGTGGGGATCGCCTGCGGCCCGGTGAACGATATTCCTCATGTCGCCACAGACCCGCAGGTGCTGCACCGGCGAATGTTCGTGGAATCGCCGTTGCCCAACGGCGGGGCCATGCGACTCGTCAATACGCCGTTCAAGTTCTCACGAAGCCAGTCCGGCGGTCGCGGCGCAGCCCCACAGCTCGGCGAGCATACGGAGCAGGTGCTGCGCTCGTGGCTGGGGCTGTCAGCGGCGAAGGTGCGCGAGTTGAAGAGACGTGGAGTAGTGTAGCTTCCGCCTATGCGGGCTATTCTTGCCGGTTGAAGGACCACACCGCAACGGCCAGCATGGCAAGGCCGGCTACCCCCACGACGAGCGCGTCCTGAAGAATGGTCATTCGATGGCCGAACACGGTCACGCCGAAGGGTGAGGGCACGCTGAATGGCATGCTGCGCTCTATCACGTACCGATCAAGGAAAAGCTGCCGCACCGCGTCGACACCGTAAGTGAGCGGGTTGAGCTTGGAGGCGACTTCAAACCAGCGCGGCACGTTGTTGACGGGGAAGAAGATGCCGGACAGGAAAATCATAGGCATGATGAAGACCTGCATGAGGATCTGAAATCCCTGCTGGGAACGCATGCGGGAGGCGAGCAGAATGCCCAGGCTGGACAGAGTGAACGACATGAGAATGAGGAGCGGTATGAGCTTGAGCACCAGCATGGGACTCAAGGTGACATTGATGATGGGCGCTAGGACCAGCATGAGGAGGCTGACCAGCAACGCCAGCGTAGCGCCTCCGATGACTTTGCCGATCACCACTCCCGGCCTGCTGATAGGCGCGACCAGGATCTCCCGCAGGAAGCCAAACTCCTTGTCCCAGACCACGGAGAGGCCCGCGAACAGCGAGTTCATGAAAACCGTCTGGGAAACGGTGCCGGGGAAGATGAACTTGACGAAGTCCACACCAGGCATGAGGGCGCCGATAGTCCGGTTGAACCCGGCTCCGAAAATAACGAGGAAGACGATGGGCATAGCAAAGGACGAAATCATGCGGCCTCGGTCCTGGTAGAACCGGATGATCTCGCGGTACGCGACCACCCACATGCCGCGATAAAACTCCCGCACAGGCTACCTCATCATCCCGCGCATACGGCGCATCTGGTCGAAGGCGTCCGCCTCTTGCGCCCGAATGGCGCGGCCTGTCAGCTTCAAAAAGACATCGTCCAGGGTCGGGCGGCTCACTGCCACGGAGAGCAGCCGCTGCTGAAACCCCCGAACAAATTCCGGCAGGAACTCTTCACCGTGCGTTACCGTGAAGGTCACCAGCCCGTTTTGCACCTCGGACTTTAGCCCGTAACGTTCGTGGATCTCTCGTTGTGCTGCGGTGTTGTCCACAGCCTTGAGGGAGACGACGTCGCCGCCGACGCTGTCCTTGAGGCGCTCCGGCGTGTCCAGCACCACAATCTTGCCCCGGTCGATGATGGCGATGCGGTCGCAGTGCTCCGCCTCGTCCATGTAATGGGTGGTCATGAAGATGGTGAGACGCTCCCGCTTTCGCAACTCCTGAAGGTATTGCCAGATGCGGTGACGTGTCTGGGGGTCCAATCCGAGGGTAGGCTCGTCAAGAAACAGCACTTTGGGGTGATGCAGGAGTCCCCGCGCAATCTCCAACCGCCGCTTCATGCCCCCGGAGTAGGTGCGAATTCGGTCGTGCCGCCGGTCCCACAATTCCAGCAGCGTGAGCAGGTCCTTCATACGGGTGCGCGCGATGTCGCTGGCAACGCCGTAGGCATAGCAGTGGAACCAGAGGTTTTGCTCGGCGCTCATATAGTCGTCCAGGGTGGTGTCTTGGAAGACCAGCCCTATGGAGCGCCGCACCGCGCTGCGCTGGCGGACCACGTCATAGCCGTTGACCGTGGCCTTGCCAGAGGTGGGCCACAGCAAGGTGCATAGGACGCTTATGGTGGTTGTTTTCCCCGCCCCATTGGGCCCCAGGAAACCGAAAAACTCCCCATCTTGGACGTCGAAGGAAACGTCGTCGACAGCAACAGTACCCTTGAACCGTTTAACAAGGCGTTCGACAGTGATAATGCTCATACAGCCGTGGGCCTGCAAGAAGATAGTGTAGCAGACCCACAGTCATGCTACGAAAGCAATACGCCTCCGCAGACGTTGAGGGACTGACCATTGATGTCGGAGGCATCATCGGAGGCGAGGAAGACGACGGCGTTGGCGATGTCCTCGGGCGTGGTCACGCGCCGCATGGGGTTCTTGGCGATCCACTCCTCGTCACGCTTCTTCTTCTCCGCCTCCGCCGCTTCGCGCGACTTCTGGTTGGCGATGAGACTGGCGTTGGCTTCCAGCCGGTCTGTGTCGGTCCACCCCGGACAGACCGCGTTCACGGTGATGCCGAACTTCCCCAACTCCAACGCCATCGTCTGGGTCAGCCCTATCACGGCGAACTTGGAGATGCTGTAGGGACCGCCCATGGGAATCGCCTGTTTACCTGCCAGGGATGCGATGTTGACGATGCGCCCGCCTTGCCTTCGCTAGACCAGATCGGCCACAACCAGCTTGGAGAGAAGCCACGGCGCATAGAAGTTGATGCGCAGGGCGACGTCCATTTCGTCTTCCGGCGTTTCCGTCATCATGAGGCGCTCGCCCCAGCGGCGCTGGCGCACGGCAGCGCAGTTCACCAGAATATCCACCTTGCCGAAGCTCTTGAGGGTCTCGTTGACCAGCTTTTCCAGGTCGGAGCGGGCACCCAGGTCAGCCGTGATCGCCTTAGCAACGCCGCCATTCCGCTGGATCTCCTCGGCATTGGAGAAGATGCCCTTCCATGAGCTTGGCGGGGCCATATTCCCGACCTCGGCAGCCACTCGCTCCGCTGGCAGGTCGGTCAGCACCACTTTGGCTCCCTCAGAGGCCAGTCGAAAGGCGCTGGCCCGCCCCATGTTCTTCCGGCCACCGGCGCCGGTCACTATCGCCACTTTGCCTTCAAATCGTCGCATTGTTGTCACCCTCCATAAAACTGCTGTGATGATACCAGACCCGTCCAGCCCTGCACACGGAGCCAGCCGTGGTAAGATAACACGAAACATTCCCTTGTGATTTCAGAGCCGTACGAGGTGAGGTCCCATGCAAGAGTCAAACGGCCTCCACGAAAACCCCATTGCAAGCATCACCATCAAGTACAACGACGGCACCACAACGACTGTCGAGGGCGGCTATTTCCTGGCCTTGCTGGAACCGGCTGAGGACGGCCATCCGGGGTTCAGCGCCTTCATGATGATGGACGAAGACCCGCACCTCTATCTTGAGCTCCTCGCTACCCTGGGCGAGGTCCAGACCCAACTCGCCCACCTCACCCATGATGTCCTCGCTCACCCTGGTGGGGAGCAGGAGCCATCTTAGCTGGACCTCGGGTTTCTTACTTGCCTGATCGCTGCTTGCTGCCTCCACTTTTTCATGCCCGATTCGTTCGGTGAGCGAGCGTCGTTAGATTGTTGCCGCGCAGGGCGAGCAAGAAGCCGTAGGACTGTGTTGGCGTAGTCTTCTGAGCGAGGCACAGGTGTCAAGTCCCGTGCGTGCGCCATCGTGACCAACGAACCGAAGATGACGTGGACAACAACATCGATGTCAATGTCATCCCGGAAGTCTCCGGAATGGACGCCGCGCTCGACAAGTTTGTGCATCCTAGATCTGAAGTCGACGGCGTGCGATTGTGGACTGCTGCTCCGAAAGTGACCAGCACTGATGTCGAACACGGGGCCGTATTTGTCGATGAACTCGATGGCACCAGTGAGGACGTGTCGCAGGCCGTCGACGGGGCTTCGCTGTTCTTCGGCCACAGAGAGAAGGCCGAAGACGTCGCTCATGAACTGCTGGGCCAGCGCTAACAGCAGGCCTTCTTTGTTGCCAAACCCTCGATAGATAGTTGCAAGGCCGACATCCGCCCTTCGCGCTATCTCTCTCATTTCGGCGGCCTGCCCTTGCTCCTTGAAAACCTCCCGTGCGGCGTCTAACACCCGACGCCGGTTGGCCTGGGCGTCGGAGCGTCCGGGCTCGCAGAGCATATGTTCGGCAGTCACTTGGAGTACTCGTCTTGACATCTCACCTTAGCGCCGTTATCATATCGGAACTGAGAACTCTGTTCCGGTATGCGGTTACGGACAACATTATAGCAGGTGCTTCGCAGGGATGATGCCCCGATGCCAAAGCCCAGAATCAACATGAAATTCGTCGCATTCGTCATCGTCGCGCTGTTGTTAGCCGGTCTGGTAGTGGCGCATGTGTTGGCGGGCTCGGCACTGAGGCCGCATTGAACTGCGCTGACGCACCGGGCACCTGGACGGGCGCTTGGCTAAGGCGCACAGCGAGCGTACGGAGTGCCCACAATGGTAGATAACCCGGCTGTTCGCCTGGCGGGATTGACAAAGGCTTTCAAAGGCGGCGTCATAGCAGTGACAGACCTCAACCTCACAGTCGGCCGCGGTCAGGTCTTCGGCCTCCTGGGCCCGAACGGTTGTGGAAAGACAACGACTCTGAGAATGATGCTTGGCCTGGTCCATCCGACATCCGGAAGCGCATATATCTTCGGGCATCAGATGACCCCTGGTCATTCCGTCCTGCGGCGCGTTGGTGTTCTTGTAGAAAAGCCGGCGTTCGTGCCACACCTCTCAGGGCGGCGCAACTTGGAGTTGTTTTGGCAGGCGGGCGGCCAGGGGCTGAGGGAAGCGAATCTGGAACTCGCCTTAAAGGTGGCCGGCTTGGGCGACGCCATTGAGCGAAAGGCTGGCACGTACTCCAAGGGTATGCAGCAGCGGTTAGGGCTGGCCCAGGCGCTACTCAACCAGCCTGAATTACTTGTCTTGGATGAACCGACCGTTGGGCTCGATCCGCAGGAGGTCCGTGAAGTACGTGGGCTCATACGTGAGGTTGCCGGCCACGGCGCGACTGTCATCCTATCGAGCCACGCCCTGGCGGAAGTTGAGCAAGTTTGTAGTCACGTGGCGGTCATGGATCGCGGACGCCTCGTAGCATACGGCGCCGTCTCGGACCTCACGAGAGCTGGCTCGTCAGTGTATGTCGAGGTGGACGATATCGACAGAGCGGTCCAGATTCTTGGGAACCTCCAGGGTGTGAGCGGGGTATCCCGCGAGCCGCCCGGCCTCTCCGTGAGGCTTGACGGACTGGAACGCGAGGCTTTTGTTTCGGCGCTGGTCCAACACGGCATCGGCGTCAAGACGATCACCTCACGGCACCGGTTGGAGGATGCATTCCTGCAAGTCCTTGCGGAGGAAGCGCGATGATCCGCGTCGAGTTCTACAAGCAGGCGCTTCGACTGCGGACGTATCTCCTCCTGGGCATCGTCGTTGCCTTCCCTGTGCTGCTTACCCTGATCTTCAGGATATACAATCCTGCTGGCCACGCGAGGGCAGAAGGCTTCGTTCCGCTGGCGCCCAGTTCTGGATTGAACATGGCCCTTGCCACGCTAGGGCATGCAGGAGACGTGGTCTTGCCTCTCGTAGGCGTCATATTCGCCGGCAGCGCGGTGGCGGAGGAGGCAGGCTGGGGCACGCTCGGGTATCTCCTCGTGAGGCCCGTGACACGCGGACGCCTGCTTGCTTCGAAACTCCTGGTTGTCGCCGTTCTCACTCTTGCTGCCACGGCCCTTGCCACGCTTCTCGCCGTGGTCGCTGGCCTCATAGCATTCGGATGGCAGCCGGTTGAAACCCCGTCCGGCACAACCCTCCCGGCGGGCGTCGCGTTAGCGCGCGTAGCCATCGCGGCACCCTACATGGCCTGGAGTCTGGCAGGCATCATGAGTTTCGGGTTCCTCATCTCCTCACTGTCGAACTCGCCTCTCTACGCAGCCGCAGGCGCCTTTGGCTTAGCAGTCATCTCGCGGATACTGGACTCGTTCACATTCATGGGGGACGTGCGAAGCTCCTTGCCCACCCACTACTGGAGGGCATGGGAAGGGATCTTTGCCAGTCCCGTAAACTGGGACCACATGGTGAACGGCGTTGCCCTTCAAGTCCCCTATGTGATTGTGTTTCTTGCCATGGCGTGGTGGTCGTTCCGCAGGAAGGACATTGTCACGTAGCGAGGCCGGTCTGAGGCAGTGCTCCGCCCACCTCACCCACGATGTCCGCGCCCACCCCGGTGGAGAGCAGCAGCCCTCCTAGCTGGACCCGCGCTGCTTCATGTGGGAAGAGAGACCTGCGACCGGCGAGTGGCGAGGGTGGAGGCGATAGCTTCCCGTAAGCGGTCCATGCCCCAGCCTTTGGCGGCGGAGACGAGCACGATGGCTTCGCCGCCAAGGTTGAACTGCTCCCCCACGTGACGCATGACCGCGTCACGCTCCAGGGGCTTGCCTTCCGGCGTAGTGATGAGGTCGATCTTGTTCAGCACCATGATACGGGGCACTGATTGTAGCTCCAGGTCTGCAAGCTGCTTCTCCACCACCTCGGCCTGCTCCGCCGCATTCTTATGGGTTATGTCGACCACATGGAGGAGAAGGTCGGCTTCCTCCATCTCCTCCAGCGTGGCGCGGAAGGCAGCTACCAGCATGGACGGCAGCTTGTTGATGAAGCCCACCGTATCGGTGAGCAGCGCGTTCTGACCGTCCGGCAGATAGATGCGCCGCGTCGTCGGGTCAAGGGTGGCGAACAGCTTGTCCTCCACAAGCACGTTGGCGCCGCTCAGCGCGTTCATCAGCGTGCTCTTCCCAGCGTTGGTATAGCCAACGAGCGACACCACGGGAATGCCTTGCTTCTTGCGTTGCCGTCGGTACTGGGC
>JACPQI010000198.1 GCA_016190545.1 Chloroflexota bacterium | reverse complement strand
GGTTCGCTCATCGCGTGTATTGTCCCGCGTGCCGGACGCGCTTGACCTGTCCGAACTGCAACGTCGGACTTGTCGTGCACACGGCCATCGGGCAATCGATCTGCCACTACTGCCGCAGTCGCGTGGTCACGCCCACCGTCTGCCCGAACGTGACTTGCGGCGAGAAACTGGTGCAGGTCGGGCTGGGGACGCAACGGGTCGAGTCGATCCTGGCCGAGCTGTTCCCCAAGGCGCGGATGCAGCGCGTGGACAGTGACACGATGAGTCACCGGACGCACTATCAGCGGATTGTGGACGACTTCGAGGCCCGCAGGATCGACGTCCTGGTCGGGACGCAGATGATCGCCAAGGGGCTGCACCTGCCGCGGGTGACGGTGGTGGGAGTAGTGAACGCCGACGTGGGCCTGCACCTGCCGGACTTCCGGGCCGGCGAGCGCACTTTCCAGCTCCTGTGCCAGGTGGCGGGCCGGGCGGGGCGCGGCGAGCGCGAGGGCCGCGTGGTCATCCAGACCTACACGCCCGAACACTATGCCATCCAGGCGGCGGCGACCCAGGACTACCGCGCTTTCTACCAGAAGGAGCTTTCCAACCGCCGCCTGCTGCAGCAGCCACCATTTGTGCGACTGGCCCAGCTCCTCTTCGCCCATACGAATGAGGCCTATAGCTTTCGGGAGGCGGCGCGCCTGGCCACAGATCTAAAGATACAGGTCGTGCGCGGCGGCGTTCCAGACACCCAGGTGCTGGGGCCGGCACCAGCCCACCCGCCCCGGGTGAAGGGGCGGTTCCGCTGGCATATCGTAGTGCGGGGGGCGGACCCGGGCGGGCTGCTTCGCGACCTGTCGCTGCCGAGCGGATGGTCGGTGGACATCGACCCCATCAGCGTGCTGTAGAGGCGCCTTCATTCCATCTCGGCCGCGCTCAGTGTAGGTGTCCACCACACAATCACACCTCTTCTGCTTGTGCTATGCGCCCTACGTTAGCTATAATACGCAGAACAGCGCCTCAGGTTTGCCCTGGGGGCTGCCGATGGGAGGACTGGCTATGGCGGTGCTGCCCCTCCGGTATTTCCCGGACCAGGTGCTGCGCCAGAAGGCGAAGCGGGTGTCGAAGATCGACGACCGCTTGCAGCGACTGTTCAACGACATGATTGAGACGATGCACGCTGCAGAAGGCGTCGGCCTCGCGGCGCCGCAGATCGGCATTTCGCTTCGCATCGCCGTCATCGGACTGCCGGAGGAAGAACCCATTGTGCTGGTGAACCCCGAACTCATCAAAAAAGAGGGCGAACGATCAGTGCTGGAGGGCTGCTTGAGCCTCCCCGGCTACCGGGCGGAACTCACCCGCGCTGAGAAGGTGAAAGTAAAGGCCCTAGACCGTACCGGCAAGGAGCTCCGGTTGAAGGCGGACGGCCTGCTGGCCCAGGCGTTGGAGCACGAAATCGACCACCTGAACGGGAAACTGTACATCGACCTGCTGGACAGCCCGGACAAGCTCCAAAAAGTGGAGCAGGAAGAAACGATACCTGAGGTAGCTGCCTCCGCCAAGCCTGCCGCAGTCGTGAGCAGCTAGTTGTTGGGAATGCGTAGCCCTTACCTGCTCGGCGGACTGCCCGAGCGCGCCTTTTCCAGCCCACCGCGAATGACTATTCCCAAGGAAGCCGTGCCTCTCCTGGAGCGCCTTCACGCTTTTCTCTCGTCGCGCGCCCCTCAGTCCTACGTGGTCGGCGGATTCCTTCGCGACACATTGCTGGCGCGACAGCCCAACCGGGACATCGACGTTGCCATCGCCGGTGACGCTTTGGGGCTGGCCCGCGAGCTGGCGGACCACCTGGGCGGCGCCTACGTGCTCATGCATGAGGAGCGCCAGGTGGCCCGGGTGGTGCTTCAGTGGGAAAACCAGCGGTGGTTTATCGATATCTCAGCATTGCAAGGCGGCTTAGAGCAGGACCTGGCGCGGCGCGACTTTACCGTGAACGCCCTCGCTATCCCACTGGATGCCGCCCTCGCTGGCCGTACCGAGGCGGTGGTAGACCCCTGCGGAGGACTAGCCGACCTGCAACGTAAGACGATTCGGGCGATGAACGACGGCATCTTTCGCGACGACCCGGTGCGGCTCCTGCGCGCCGTCCGCTTCTCGGCGCAGCTCGGCTTTGGGCTAGAGCCCGGAACCAAGGAGATGGTACGCCGGGACGCCCCGCTGATGCCCAGGGCCGTGCCGGAGCGGGCGCGGGAAGAGCTCTATAATATGCTGGCGCTGCCCACAGCGGAAGGCGCGCTGTGGGTGCTGGACCGGTTACAGCTGTTGACCCGACTCATACCTGAGCTCGAAGCCGCCAGAGGCGTGGACCAACCCTTTGAGCACTACTGGGATGTCTTTGAGCACTCCGTCCACACCGTGCGTATGGCGGGGCTGGTGCTGCGCAGCGGCCCGCGCTCCGCACCCGCGCTCTTGGGCATACCGTGGACCGCCGAGCTCTCATCCCACTTCCGACAGGAGGTGGCGGGCGGCCACACCCGAGCGGTGCTTCTCAAGCTCTCCGCTCTGCTGCACGATGTGGCAAAACCGCTGACCAAGACGGTGGAGCCGAACGGCCGGGCCCGGTTCATCGGCCACTCGGAAAAGGGCGCGGAGATGGCCGCCGACATCATGCGCCGCCTGCGCTTCAGCAACAAAGAGGTTGGCCTAGTCGAGCGAATAGTGCTACACCACCTGCGCCCCGGCCTCATGAGCGGCGACCAGCCTCTGCCCACGCGCCGGGCCGTCTACCGCTACTTCCGCGACCTGGAGGACGCAGCCTACGACGTGCTCTTCTTGAGTCTGGCGGACTATCTGGCGGCGCGAGGCCCGCTGCTTGACCCATTTGCGTGGCGGGATTATGCGGGTAAAATAAGACACGTTTTGTCCTGCGGTCTCGGCCCTGAGCCGGCGGCACGTCCGCCCAGGCTGGTGACTGGCGACGACCTAATGCAAGCCATCAGCTTGCCGCCGGGGCCGGTCATCGGTCGGTTGCTGGAGAAGGTGAACGAGGCGCACGCTGCGGGAGAGGTCCGCACGAAAGAGGATGCAATAGACCTTGCCAGGCGCACCTGGCAGAGCGAGGTAGCCGTTGAACGAGTTCGTGGACATGGTGAGTAGCCGATGCTGAACGGCCTGAAGAATCTGCTGATAGCCCTGGGAACGCTCGTGTTGCGGTTCCTGCGACGCCCCAACGCGGCCAGGTCCTTGGTCATCGTCGCCCTGGCGGCCGTGAGCGCTTGGGCGTTGGTCGACAAAGAGATCACCCTCGGCGATTGGAAGCGCGGCTCCAGCGACACGGTGCTGGGCCTCCGCTTGGGCCTGGACCTGAAGGGCGGGACACGCCTGCTCTATGAGGCGGAGCCACCCCCAGGCAGCAGTTCGGTGAGCGACGCGGACATGGAAGGTGTGATTGACAGCATCGAACGCCGGGTCAACGCCTTCGGCGTGGCGGAGCCTATCATCCAGCGCATCGGCGGCAACAAGGTCCAAGTCCAGTTGCCGGGCATCAAGGACGTAGAAGAGGCGAAACGGCTCATCGGACGCCCAGCCAACCTGGAGTTCCATGAGCTCAACCCCGAGGGCACGTTCGCGCCAGCGCTGGCCCGCGACAGCCAGGGCAACGAGATTCCGCTGACAGGCCGCTTCCTCAAGCGCAACTCCACGGTGGTGGCCGACCCTCAGACCGGCCTTCCTGAGGTGGCCTTCGAGTTCACCAACGAGGGCGGCGATATGTTCCGCCAGATCACCCGCCGCAACCGCGGACGCCCGTTGGGCATCATCGTGGACGGGCAGGTCATCTCCGCCCCCACCGTGCAGGCGGAGATCGGCACCAACGGCGTAATCACAGGCCTGTCCCTGGACGAAGCTCGCATCCTTTCTATTCAGCTCAACTCCGGCGCCCTCCCGTTGCTCCTCAACCTGGTCCGCGAGAGCACGGTGGACGCCACATTAGGCCAAGACTCGGTGGACAAGAGCCTGCTGGCGGGGGCCATCGGCCTGGCCATGGTACTGGGCTTCATGATCGCCATCTACCGTATCCCAGGCTTCCTGGCAGGCGCCGCTCTGGTGGTGTACACGCTCATTGTCCTGGCCATCTTCAAGACCATCCCGGTGACCCTGACGCTGGCTGGCGTAGCCGGATTCATCCTCTCTATTGGTATGGCAGTAGACGCCAACATCCTCATCTTCGAGCGGACCAAGGAGGAGCGGCGGGCAGGCAAAAGCCTGGTCGCGGCTATTGAAGCTGGCTTCGACCGGGCCTGGCCGTCCATACGAGATAGCAACATCTCCACCTTCATCACCTGCGCCATCTTGTTCTGGTTCGGTGACCGGCTGGGCGAATCAGTCATCACCGGGTTCGCTGTCACCCTGTTCATCGGCGTGGCGGTCAGCATGTTCACAGCCATCTTCGTTACTCGTACATTCATGCGGGTGATGTCCCGTTCTCGACTTCGGAACTATGTAGCTCTGTTTAGGACGTAACTGATGCGACCTTCTGGCGAACGCAAAACCATCCTGGACTTCGTTGGCAAGCGGTACTGGTACTTCGCTTTCAGCTTCATCGTAATCGCCGTCGCTGTAGTGTCTCTCTTGATCCCGCCCCGATTAAAGGTGGGCATCGACTTCGAGAGCGGCGCCATCATGGAAGCCCAGTTCGAGAAGCAGGTCAGTCAGACTGACCTGCGGGCGAAGCTGGCGGAGCTTGGCTACCCAGAGGCCATTGTCCAAACATCTGGAGGCAATCGTTTCGTCGTCCAGACACGGGCCCTAGTCGAAGGGCAAATTGACCCATCCGCCCAGACAAACCTGGAAAGCGCTGTTGCTGCACTGGCACCGGATAACGGCACAGCCGAAAAGGCCAGCGGCGATACGCTAGCTATCCGCTTCAAGCAGAACCTTACGGCCAGGGCCTTCCAGGACCGGCTCCACACATTGATCAATGACGATTTTGCGATGAGTCCGGCTGGCACGCTCCAGCAGACCCTCACTCTCAAGAAAGCTGTGCCGGAGGCAAGCATCCGGGAGCAACTCCATGCCGTCCTGGGCGACGACTACACGCTGGAGCAAAGCGGCCAGGATGTCTATCTCATCACCGCCAAGGGCACTGTGCCGGAGACGCTACGCCAGAAGCTGGCGGAGGTGGACCCGGAGCAGTTCGCGCTGGAGCCGCAGGAAGGAAACACGTTCAAAGTCTCCTTCGACCGCCCGGTACAAGAGACGCTGGTCAAGAGCGCTATCTCCGGCATCGCTGGCGGGAAGGGCCAGGTGCAGGCCGTCGACAACCGCACCTACACACTGAGCTTCCCGGAGACAGTGGACCAGGAAGCGCTGCGGACCGCCATCTCCACTCCGCTGCAGAACGACTTTCTGTTGCGGCAGGGAAGTGAGCCAAGTAGCTTTGAGGTGCGTTACAAGCGTCCTGTAAGCGAAGCGGCACTGAGCGAGAAGCTGGCCGAACTGCCTCCTGGCGTGGTCACGGTGGAGCCCAGGAGCCAGGCGAATAGCTACCGCATCCAGACGCAATTTGCGCTCCCTGAAGCGGACCTGAAGCAGGCCCTCACACCACTCGCCGAGGGAGAGGTAGCTTTTACTCAAGTCAATGAGACTGCCGCTGATGTCACCTTCCCTGCACCTGCTGATATACAGAAAGTCCGGGATGCGGTGGAACAGCTCATGCAGAAAAGCGCCTTCACAGTGCAGCGGACCGGTGTGGCTGTCTACGACGTGACCTTCAAGCGGGACCTGACGCTGGAACAGCTTCGCCCCTTAGTGTCGGCTCTCCCGGTCCCCAACCTCATCTTGAAGCCGGGCGCCCTCAACACCTACGAGGTCATCTTCCCCGGCGAAAAAGCCAACCTGCTCAATGGCCTGGAGGCGGCTTTCGGCAACATCCCCACCCTGGAGTTCAACTCCGTATCGCCGTTGGTGGCGGCGCGGACCACGCGTATCGCCGCTATCGCCGTGGTGGTGGCCACCATTGGCATCGTGCTGTACATCACGTGGGCCTTCCGGCGCATGCCGCGGCCGTTCCGCTGGGGCATGGCGGCCCTGGTCGCGCTGGGCCATGACGTGATCATCACGTTAGGCGCCTTCTCCCTGCTGGGCAAGGCCATAGGCGCCGAGGTGAACCTGATGTTCATCACCGGCATTCTGACGGTGGTGGGCTTCAGCGTGCATGACACCATCGTGGTGTTCGACCGGCTGCGGGAAAACATGGCGCGGGGTGTCTCCACCAGCTTCGATACCGTCGTGAACGTGAGTATCGTGGAGACGGCGGCCCGCTCCATCAGCACCAGCCTCACCCTGGTCTTCACCGTCGTTGCCATCTTGCTTTTCGGCGGCGCGACGTTACGCGACTTCATGCTGGTGCTCCTGGTAGGCGTTATTACAGGGACGTACAGCTCCATTTTCATCGCCGCGCAACTGCTGGTGGCCTGGGAAAAGGGCGAGCTGGCTAAGCCGGCGCGCTTTGCGACAGCGCCGGTCCGCTGGATACGCGGCAGGCGGGGTGGAAAAGGAGCGCCTGCAAAGGCGTCGTAAAGAAAGGTAGAAGAGGGGGCGATGCCCCCTCTTCATCTATGAGCAAGACCAGGGGGTGAGGTGCCCTGTTTCACACGCCTCAAAGCGCCGCCCGTCTTCCCATCTTCTCCAACCTGCTCATCGCCGGGCTGAAGTTCGGAGTCGGCATCGCCATCGGCAGCGTCGCCGTCCTCTCTGACGGGCTGGACAGCGCTTTCGACCTGGTCGCTGCTGTCATCGGGCTTCTCAGCATCCAAGCCGCCGAGCGCCCTCCAGACCCGGAGCACCAGTTCGGGCATGGGAAGATGGAGAACGCCAGCGCCGTTGTGGAAGGCGCCCTCATCACCGTGGGTGTCGGGCTGATCCTCTACCGAGCGGTTGACCGCCTCCAGACGGGCGGGGAGGTGCAAGCAGCGGAGGTGGGCATTGCCGCCATGGTCGTTTCCCTGGCAGTCAACTTAGGCGTGTCCTGGCACTTGGGCAAGGTCGCCGAGCGGCACGGCTCCGTGGCACTCAAAGCCGCAGCGAGCCACCGCCTCTCAGATGTCTTCACGTCCTTGGCCGTGCTGGCTGGACTCGCTCTGGTCAAAGTCACAGATATCCATATCATCGACCCCATCGTCGCAATCATCGTAGCGGCCCTGGTACTCCGCATGGCCGTCTTCAGCCTTGTATGGCCGTCAGCACAGGTGCTCCTGGACGTAAGCTTACCAGCAAAGCAGCAGGAGGCGGTCTTAGCGGTATTACAAACCCATCGCGACCGTTATGTCACGTATCGACACCTGCGCACCCGCAGCGCCGGGCGGCATCGCGATGTGGCGTTCACTTTAGTGGTACCGCCACAGATGAGCGTGCTGGAGGCCCATGACGTATGCGACCTCCTGGAGCGGGACATCAAGGACCGATTGCCTAACACAACTGTGACCATTCATGTGGAGCCCGGCGACCATACCGCCGCCGCTCAAGCGCATGGCCGCTAGCGGCGCGTCTCCCGTTCCACCAACTCCTCGTACGCAGCCATGATGGTGCGCGTGAGTGGGCCTGGCCTGCCGTCCCCTATCGGGCGGCCGTCAAGCCCCGTGAGCGGCATGACGCCGATGACGGAGTTGGTAAGGAGAGCCTCCTGGGCATCGTGCAGTTCAGAGGACTCGACCGCACGCTCTTCCACCCGGATGCGGCCCGCCGCCGCCAGTTCCTGGACCGCCTCGCGTGTGACGCCAGCCCGAACGCCGGATGCCACGGACGGCGTCGCCAGGCGGCCGTGCGATACGAGAAAAACGTTGGCCCTGCTTCCGCAGGCCACGTGGCCGTGCTCGTTGAGCAGCACGGCTTCGTCGACGCCCGCCGCCCGGGCCTCATCGTAGGCGAGCAGGTTGTCCAGATAGTTCAGGCTCTTGACGCGGGCCAGGGGTGAAGCGCTGTTCCGCCTGATGGCGCTGACGATGGCGCTATAGCCGCGCTGGTACTGTGACAGCGAAAGCGGCTGGGGAGCCATCGCGACGACCAGAACGGTCAGACGCCGCTCACGCGGGAGGGCAGGTAGCGCCTCCTGGGCCTGGAGAGAGACGGAGATGCGGACACGGGCCTCCCGCAGGCCATTGGCGGCGAGGACGGCGGCGATAGCAGCAGGAAGGTCGCAGACGGTGGAGGGCGAAGGAAGGTGGAGGAGCTGCGCCCCGTCCTCCAGCCTGGCGATGTGTTGGGCCAAACGGAATGACGCGCCGCCGACAACGCGTAGCGTCTCGAAGAGACCATAGCCATAGGTGTAACCAGCGTCGAAAACGGACACCGCCGCCTCGCCGGCGGGCACGATACGCCCATTGAGGAATACGCCGCCGCTCTGCTCCGCCACAGTCATCTCCCTGGGACTACGCTGGGGACGTTCCCACCAAGGGCGTCCATGAGGGCTTCACCTTTGTCCAAGCTCTCCTGGTATTCTTTCTCGGGGTCGGAGTCATAGACGATGCCGCCGCCCACGTGAAAGTAGGCGTAGCCACCAGTAGCTACAATTGTACGGATAACGATGTTGATGTCCAGGCCGCCGTCAAAGCTGAAATAGCCGATGGCGCCGGTATAGATGCCGCGGGCCGTGGGCTCCAACTCGTCGATAATCTCCATCGCCCGCACTTTCGGCGCGCCGGTGATGGAGCCGCCGGGAAAGCAGGCCCGAAGTAGGTCGATGCGGTCCTTGTCTGTGCGGAGCACACCCTCGACAGTGGAGGTCAGGTGGTGCACAGTGGCGTACCGCTCCAGCGCCATGAATTCGCTCACCTGGACAGAGCCGGTCTCGCAGACCCGGCCCAGGTCGTTGCGCTCCAAGTCTACGATCATGATGTGCTCGGCCCGGTCCTTGTGGCTGTCGCGCAGGGCCGCGGCCAGGGCCGCGTCCGCCGTCTGGGTCTTGCCGCGGCGGATGGTACCCTTGATGGGCCGCGTCTCGGCGGTGGAGCCGCGCAGCCGCAGGAAGCGCTCAGGCGAGGAGCTGGCGATGGCGAGTCCAGGGAAGCGCAGGTAGGCGGCGAAGGGGGCCGGGTTCAATTGGCGAAGCCGCGCATAAAGCTGGTGAGACGGGGCCGCAAGCGGCGCCCGGAACCGCTGGGAGAGGTTGACCTGGTAGACCTCGCCCTCCTCAATGTAGCGGCGGGCCTGCTGCACCATGCCCACATAGGCCTCCCGCGTCATGTTGCTTTCCATTCGTGCCGCCACCGCAGGGAACATCTGCTCCACAGCGGGCGAAGCCTGGGCCAACCGCTCCAGCCAGCGCCGCATCTCTCTCGCCCGAGTGTAGGCCCGCTGTCGCCGGCCTGCCGAGCTACCCTCCGGAAGGCCGGTGGAGACCACGTACATTTTGCCCAGCAGGTGGTCAAGGGCGACGTGCACATCGTAGAAGCCGAGATAGAGATCGGGCAGATGGAGGTCCTCGTGAGCGCGGGAAGGTAGCTTTTCGATACAGTGGCGGAGGCCGTAGCCCAAGTACCCGACGGCGCCGCCCACGAGCGGCATCGGAAAGTCGCCCGGCGGCACCTGATATTGGACCAGCAAGCCCCTGAGTAGATCGAAGGGGTCGCCATGGACAATGCGGTAGCCGTGGCGGCCCAGCACTTCGCTCCTCCGGCCCTGGGCACGAACGCTGAGGAAGGGGTCAAGCCCGAAGAAGGAAAATCGTCCAAGCCTCTCCTTGCCCATAGCGCTGTCCAGATAGAAGGCGAGGGGACGGCGGGCTAGCCCGTGCGCCACCTGCTCAGGCTGTACGGTGAAGGGCAACTCTTCGATGAGCGGAGTGTCAGGATAGGTGGCCGTGGGAGCCTCCCTCCACGTATGTTACACTTGTTTGCCACTCACTATGGGCTCATTATAGGGGCGGCGCGAGGCTTAGAAACCGGCGGCAATACCGCAGTCACTCACCTACCGACTACCTGGGAGGCGCGGGAATGAAGATTGGCGCCCATGTGTCCACGTCCGGCGGCATAGACCAGGCCGTGGACCGCGCAAGGGAGATCGGCGCGGAGGCAGTCCAAATCTTCGGCTCCGGGCCGCAAAGCTGGCGGTTCAAGATGCCGCCACCCGAGCAGACGGCGGCCTACAAGCGCAAAGCCGCCGACCACAACATCGGCCCCACGTACCTGCACGGCATCTACCTCATCAACCTGGCTACCCAGACGCCGGGCAACCTGCCCAAGGCCGTTCACTCCCTGAAGGAGTACATGGAGCTGGCACACGCCGTCGCAGCCAAGGGCGTCATCTTTCACATCGGAAGCCACAAGGGAGCGGGCTACGACGCTGTGCTCAAGCAGGTGGCGGACGCCATGATCGAGGTGCTGGAGGCCACACCGCCGGACGTGTGGCTGGTCATCGAGAACAGCGCAGGCATGGGCCAGCACGTAGGCGCCCGCTTCTCGGACATCGGCACCGTCATCCGGACCATCGGCAGCCCGCGCGTGAAGGTGTGCCTCGATACAGAGCATAGCTGGGCGGCGGGCTATGACGTGGCGAGCAAAGACGGCCTCAATCGCGCCATGGACGAATTCGATAAGGAGGTCGGCGTCGATAAGCTGGTGGCGGTGCACGCCAACGATTCCAAGGGCGTCATGGGCTGGGGCGTGGACCGGCACGAGAACATCGGCCAGGGGCATATCGGTGTGAAAGGCTTCGAGACCATCATGGGCCACCCGGCCTTCAAGGCCTTGCCGTTCCTCCTGGAGGTGCCTGGGTTTGAACACCAGGGACCGGACCAGCAGAACGTGGGCATCTTGAAAGACATCCGGGAGAAGTTGGGCCTGGACCCTTAAGCGTCGCGGCTTTTACAAAGGAACAAGAGCATGATCGTCAATCAACCAACACGGGGGGAGATTTGCGCCAGCCTGGCCGAGGCGGTCCGTGACGTCCAGGACAGCGCCACCATCATGGTGGGCGGGTTCGCGGGCGTGGGCACGCCCGTCGGCCTGGTCAAAGCCCTGGTGGCGCGCGGCCCCAAGGGCCTGACGGTCATCGCCAACCAGATGCTGGGCGACAAGCTCAACTGGGAGGACGGTTACCAGATCATCACGAACCGCATGGCCAAGAAGCTCATCGCCAGCTTTGCCGTGCCGCGACGCCCATCCATGGTCAACGCCGTGGAGCAGCAGTTCAAAGAGGGGACATTGGAGGTGGAATTGGTGCCGCAAGGCACCCTGGCGGAGCGGATCCGGGCCGGCGGCGCAGGGCTGGGCGGCTTTCTCACGCCCGTAGGCGTAGGCACGCTCTTCGCTACTGGGAAACGGACGGTGCGCGCGCAGGGCAAGACCTATCTCTTAGAGCTTCCCTTGAAGGCGGACTTCGCCCTGGTGCGGGCCTCAGTGGCGGATACCAAAGGCAACCTCATCTACCACCGGGTGGCGCGCAACTTCAATCCCCTCATGGCCATGGCTGGCCGGGTGACCATCGCCGAGGTGGACAGGATTGTGCCGTACGGAGAGCTTGACCCGGACACGGTCATGACGCCGTACATCTTCGTGGACCGCATCGTCAAGACGGAGGGCGGGTCATGATGGAGCTACCGCCACGGCTGACGCAAGAGGTCATGGCCATGCGGGTGGCCCGCGAACTGCCCCGTGGCACCGTCGCGAATCTGGGGGTAGGCATCCCCAGCCTGGTAGCCACCTTCATCCCGGATAAGGAGGCGGTCACCTTCCAAACCGAGAACGGGGCCTTGGGTATTCAGGGCGTGGAAACACTGGAAGAAGCGGAACCGGACGTGGTGGATGCCCTGGGGCGGCCAGCCCGCCTGGGGCCAGGCGGGTCCGTGTGCGACCAGGCCACGTCATTCGCCATGCTGCGCGGCGGACACGTGGACTTCGCGGTCCTCGGCTCTTTCCAAGTCTCGGAGAAAGGCGACCTGGCTAACTGGATGATCCCCTCACGCGGCATCGGCAGTGTGGGCGGCGCTGCCGACATCGCCGTGGGCGCGAACACGCTCATCGTTGTCATGGAACACACCGATAAGAAAGGGACTCCGCGCCTGGTCAAGCGCTGCACCTACCCCCTGACGGCGCGGCGCTGCGTGGACTTGGTGGTGACGGATGTGGCCGTCATCGCCATCGATAGGCGGGGGATGACGCTGCTGGAGGTTGCGCCGGGCTGGACGCCCGAAATGGTCCAGTCCATCACAGAGGCGACGCTGCGCATTCCCCGGACGGTCAAAGAGATGACGTTGGGCTAGTAGCCCTGCGCAGCTCAGGCACAAGAGAAAGAGGCCAGATTCCCGGGCCTCTTTCACACAACCGCAGCCGCACAAGGCGTCCCGATGTATCTATCATACCCCCGGTGAACACGGGCGGGAAAGGTGGGATGCTCCCCTGAAAAACTGACCGGGGTCCTGCTCCTGCCACACGGCAAGTCAGGCAGCCGGTCAGCGGGCGGCGAACTGCGTTGAAAGCTTGCTTAGGGCTAGATGTTCGCTTGCGGCGGTGAAGGAACCCGCTTCCAGAGGCCGACCACCAATGTAGCCTTGACCCAACCGCCGCTTTCACCTATGCTTTCCGACGGCATCTTCCAGGCGAGGAGCGGGTGTGCAATTCCTGCCGAAAGCCACCAAGTATTTCCAGGACTTTGTTATTGGGGAGAAGTTGGACCATGGGGCGGTTCTCGTCACCCCGCAGCGGCACCGCCACTATTGGGAGTTGACGAAAGACCAGAACCAGGCCTACGCGCCTCCGTCCGGCAAGACCGTCCACCCCCTCTTTCTCTTCCACACCGTTTTCGGCCTCTCCGTCCACGACATCTCCTACAATGCTCAGGCCAACCTGGAGTATGCGCGGCTCCGGTTCCTGAAACCCCTGCAAGAAGGCGAGATGGTGCATGCCTTCTCGGAGATCACGGGGAAGCAAGGGAAGGGGCCGCAGCGCGGCATCGTTTACGTGCGGACCTGGGGGCAGAACGGCTCCGGCGAGCGAGTGCTGGAGTACCAGCGCTGGGTAATGGTCTACCAGGACGCGGGCCGGGTGCCGGACCAGCACGAGAGCATCCCCGCCATCAGCCGCGAGCTATCGCTGGACGAACTCCACATCCCTGCGGCCAGGCCCGCGCCGGCAAACACCCTGGCCACCCTCGCCCACGGCACGCGGTACCTGCACCCGGAGGAGCAGGAGATCGACATCATCTTGGCGACGCAGATCCCTGTCATGACGATGAACAACGCCAAGGTCCACTTCCAGGACGACCACCTGGTGTACGGCGGCGCCATCATTTCAGCGGCCTTTTCGCGGCTGTCCCGGGCGCTGCCCTGGCATTTACACCTGGGCTGGAACACAGGCCGCCATACCGCTCCCACCTACCCAGGCCAGAAGGTCAAGGCGGGCTACGAAGTCCTGGGCACATGGCAGGCAAAAGACAGGCCCGGCTTGGAAGTCGTGCGGCTGCGGCTGTTTGCTGAGCGACCCGTGGCCGAGAAGGAACGTGACAAGTTCAAAGGCGATACGGTTGAAGTGTTAACGTTGGACAACTTTATCGCTGTGCCCACAAAGAGAATGTGAGGGTGCTGCCGCTGCCCCCTCATTGAAGCGCGATAATGCGGGCCTGCGGGCACTCCGAGCATCCTTGGGAACTCGAGGCGGCGCCAGCCCAGATGGCACATTGTTGAAAAGGAGGAGAGCATGTTTGTCATCAACGCCAAAGGAGTCACACGGTTTGTTGTTCCCAGAACTGAGCTCACCTACCCGTGCCACACGCTGAAGATGCACCAGAATGCAGCCAAGGCGCCGGTGGACCACATTATGGCGGACTTCGAAGACGCCTGCCCCTATGAGTTCAAGGGGGAGCAGTCCCGCAAGACAATGGTAGAGGCCCTGAATACCGTGGACTTCGGACACCGGGTGATAACGATTCGCCCCAACAACATCAAGTCCAAGTTCTTCCTCGGCGATATGCAAGCCATCATGCTGGGAGCGCCGGACCGCTTTCATGGGATCATTCTTCCCAAGGTGAACGACCCCAGCGAAATCGTCTACGTCGCAACGTTGCTTGACAGCCTCGAGCGAGAGGGCGGCTGGAAGACCCGCGTCATGATTGAGGCCCTCATCGAAACCCCCCTGGGGCTGACCAACGCCTACAAGATTGGAGCAGCCTCCGACCGAATGGTTGGACTCATCTTTGGCATCGCCGACTTCTCGGCGGCCATGGGAGTCCCTGAGATGGTCAAGGACCAGAACAAGAACTTCCACTACGCGAAACAGGCCACGGCGGTGGCCGCCAAGGCCGCCGGCCTTCATGCCATCGATAACGCATTCCTGGAGATCATTCGGAAGGACGCTTCCGAGGCGGATGCAGAGAAAATCAAACAGGCCCTCAGGGCCAAGAACCAGGAGGTCGCCAGCCTGGGCATGGACGGCACCTGGGTCATTCACCCCCAACAGGCCGAGATTGCGAACGAGTGCTTTACCCCCAGCGATGAACAGATCAAGTCCGCCAAGCGTGCGGTCGATATTTATCACAAGCTAGGCGGCGGCGCCCTGGCTGACCCGGAGACGGGGGAGTTCCACGATGAGGCTACCATCAAAGGGAAGCTCATGCTCCTGGCCAAAGCGGTCCAGGCCGGCAAGGTGGACCCGGAGTACCTGGCTGCCCAGGCGGCCAAGTCCAAAGAGGTCACCGGGTACGACATTCTCGAGATGATGCGCCGGATCGCCTAAGGGGCTGCTCTTCCAAGGAGGGAACATGCGGTTCTACGAGTTTGAGGCAAAGAACCTCTTGGCGAAGGCCGGGCTGCCGCTGCCGAAAGGCGGAACGGCCCAAACGCCGGACGAAGCGGAGAAGAAAGCCCAAGAGATCGGCGGCCCCATCGTGCTGAAGTCCCAGGTGCTGAGCGGTGGCCGCATGAAAGCGGGAGGAGTGAAGTTCGCCGACACGCCGGAGCAGGCCCGGGACGCGGCTGCCGCCATCCTCAAGCTGCCCATCAGCGGCCAGTTGCCGCGCTCTGTCCTGGTGGAAGCCAAAGCGCCGGTCGCCAAGGAGTACTACCTCGGCGTCACCTACGATGCCCTGGCCAAAAGGCCGGTGGTCCTCTTCAGCGACATGGGCGGGATCGACATCGAAGAGGTCGCCGAAAAGCACCCCAAGCACCTGGCCCGCGTCCACATATCAAACGTGCTCCCCTTCTCCGATTACAAAGCCAAGGAGACTGTCGCTTCACTAGGCATCACCGGAAACGAATTGACCCGCCTCACACCCATCTTGGTCCGCCTGGTGAACCTGTTCCGTCAATACAGCTTGACCCTCGCTGAAATCAACCCCTTGGCCCAGTTGCAGAACGGGAATGTGGTCTGCCTGGACTGCCACATAGACATGGAGGAGGAAGCCCGGACCCGCCACTCTTCCCTCCTGGCTGAGCTTGGCATGGGGGCGGAAGACGTGCGGCAGGCCCGCCCGCCAACGCCGTTCGAGGTCGCCGGGATGAAAGTGGATGCTGTCGACACGCGCGGAGTGGCGGGTCGCGTCGTCGAGTTCGACGGCGACCTGGGCCTCATCATCGGCGCCGGCGGCGGCAGCCTGACCCTGTTCGACGCCGTCCGCAAGCATGGGGGCCGCGCCGCCAACTACTGCGAAATCGGCGGGAACCCCAGTGTACGCAAGGCCTACGGGCTGACCAAACTCATCCTCTCCAAGCCTGGGGTAAAGAAGATAGCGGTCATGATGAATGTGGTCAGCAACACCCGAGTGGACATCGTGGCCCGCGGCGTCATCAAAGCCGTGGTGGAGGCCGGCCACGACCCTGCGGAGAAAATCGCCGTCTTTCGCATCCCCGGTTCCTGGGAGGAGGAAGGATTCAAAATCCTCAGGAAGTACGGGGTAGACTACGTCGACCGCTCCGTCTCCATGGATGAGGCGGCCCGGCGGGCGGCAGCCAAGATGCAAGGAGCATAACATGTCCATCCTCGTAGACAAACAGACTGCGTTTATCATTCAGGGGATCACCGGCCGGGAAGCGGTGAGCATGACCAGGGAATGCCTGGACTACGGCTCCAAAGTCGTAGGCGGCGTCACCCCCGGTCGAAAAGGACGAGATGTGTATGGGGTCCCGGTCTACGACACCGTGCGTCAGATCACGGAGCAGACACGCGTGGATGGCTCCGTCGTCGTCGTGCCTCCGGCCTTCGCCCGGGACGCCGTCCTGGAGGCGCTGGACGCCGGGATCAAACTCATCGTCGTGGTCACGGAGCGGATACCCAGGGGCGAGGTCGCCGAGTTCATCGAGATCGCGAACATGAAGAGCGCTCGCATCATCGGGCCGAACACCCTTGGCATCATCTCGCCGGGCAAGGCCAAAATGGGAGGGATCGGGGGGACGGCGGCAGACACGCGCAAGGCCTTCGCGCCCGGCGCGGTCGGGGTCATGTCCCGCAGCGGCGGGATGACCACGGAGATATGCAACGCCCTCACAGCGGCGGGGTTGGGGCAGAGCACCGCCATCAGCATCGGGGGCGACCCTATCATCGGCAACACCTACGCCGAGCTGCTCCCGCTATTCGAAAAAGACCCGGAGACCAAAGCCATCGTCATCTACTCCGAGCCGGGCGGCCCCATGGAGGCCCAGCTTGCTCGGCACATACGAGAGCACAACACCCGGCTGCCCATCGTCGCCTTCATGGCCGGGCGCTTCATGGACAAGATGCCGGGAATGCGGTTCGGGCACGCCGGGACCATCGTGGAAGGCAAGTCAGACACCGCAACAGAGAAGATCCGGCTGCTGCAAGAATCAGGCATTCTGGTGGCCGAAGGGATATCTGAGATCCCAGGGCTAGTCAAGCGGCGGCTCTAGGAGGATGGCTACGATGGGCATGTTTATACGTATCGAGGTAGATGCTAAGGTCGCTGCCCAGCCTGACCTGGTCAAGAAGCTTGCGGAAGTATGCCCCGTCGATATCTTCGCTCAAGAGAAAGACCAGAAGCTGCGCATCCGGGAAGAGAACGTCGATGAATGCACCCTCTGCGACCTGTGCGTTCAGGCGGCCCCTCCGGGGACCGTCCGTGTTGTGAAGCTGTACGAGCAAAAGTAAGCGCCGCCCGCACGTCCTCTCGGGCCGAACAGGGCTGAGCTCCCCTGCCTCTTGAAAATTGGCTGCCTCCGCAGTATAGTGATTACTCGGTTTAGCACTCGGCGCTTTCGAGTGCTAACGCCTGCCAGGTCATCATTGTAAACATACAAGCCACAGAACGACACGCAAGGAGGTCATCTATGCCCGCGAAGCAGATTGCATTCTCAGAAGACGCGCGAGCACGGCTCCGCACCGGTCTTGACAGCCTGGCCAACACCGTCAAGGTGACTCTCGGCCCCCGCGGCCGCAACGTGGTGCTGGACAAGAAGTTCGGCCCGCCTACGGTCTGCAG
>JACPQI010000200.1 GCA_016190545.1 Chloroflexota bacterium | reverse complement strand
TTCGGCCTCTACGAGCCTATCCACGGCAGCGCGCCCGACATCGCGGGCCAGGGCAAGGCCAATCCGCTGGCGACCATCCTGAGCGTGGCCTTGCTGCTGCGCTACTCGCTGGGGCTGGAGCGGGAGGCGCAAGCCGTCGAGCGCGCCGTCGCCGCTGCCCTGGACGACGGTTGCCGCACCCCCGACATCATGAGCGATGGCGGCAAGCTGGTGGGCACGAGAGAGATGGGGGATGTGGTTGCGGGGAAGGTTAGACTGTCTCAAGCGTGAGACGACTGCTTCGCACGACTCTGATGCCAGAGGAGAAACTCTTGCAAGGCTCTTGCAAAAGCTTGGTCGTTTAGTTGCGTGGCTACGGTTCTCCTCATTTCTGCTCCTTCACGTAATATGGCACGGGCCGGAGGCGAGGCTTCAAAATCTTGGAGAACGTTGCTTACCATTTCGCAAAGAGATCCGCGCGGTGCCTTTGTCCACGCCTTAGTCGCCCATTCCCATAGGGCAAAATGAACACTGTTGGCAACTGGCTCCACAGTTCCCTTTGAGAGCGATACTTTGATCAGCGATCGTACGGAGTCCGTAGCGAACTGAGCCAAGGGCGTGTAACCACTGCCTGTGGCGGCGACTGCGATTTCTACTATTGACGTCAAAATCTGTCCCGATAGCCGTTCTTTTGACATTGCATTCTCGCCCGCTTCGTATAGGTCCATAACAATGCCCAATGCGATAGTAACTAGGCCTGCCTCCGTAGCCGCCTCGCCCATCCTGGTCAGTGCCCTTGAGGTCTTCTGAAGCGCAGTAAGGTCTCCTGCAACGCGCCTGTTTATCTGCTCCAAGCGGCTGGTATGCGAATGCGCTGGAAGCGTCTTAGTTTCAACGGGGAACTGTGAAGCGCATATGCTTTCCCCGATCCCCGACAAAGCAGCAAGAGCCCAGCCAAAGGTGTCATAGTCTCTGGCTGACAAGGCACCCATGGCAATATTGTCAAGAGTTTCGACTGCGTCTGGGACGTCGTAGAATCCTGGAGGCGTCTTGAGGTTTTCAAGTGCTCTACGGGCATAATAATTCAAGATGCCCCGATATTGAACCTTCGCTTCCAATTCCAGGGCATCAATAATGTTCCCGACAGACATGCGCCTTCTCAGCACTAAGAAATAAGGAATGAGCAAGAGCAGGCATAAGATCCCTAGCATCAGCGCTAGTCGGACGCCCCAAAGAGTGAAATTCCCCATGAGCAGAAACAAGGGTAGAGCAATGCCCAAGAGGTAAAGCACCAAGTAGACCAGAACCCAAGCGCCAAGGATATGGGTGAACGCTCGGTGGCTATAGCGTGTAGCGAGTTGTGCTGCGACCAAGGAGAGGGTGAAAACCAGGGCCAAGATTGCCGCCAATACTTGTGCCTCGGCGCTGAGTAAGTAATAAATTGGTGTGTGGTCTGACGGAACAGATGAGAAGCCCCGTAGCCAGATCAGGAACAAGGCTACGGTCGCGCAAGCAATGATTCCCAGTAACCAAGGAACTCTCGGTTGAGGTACTGCTTCTACAAGAGCCTGTGTAGTTCCCCGTAGCCCAGGCCGGAGCCAGCCAGGCCAAACCAATGTACTGGTGGCGCTCCGTGCAGCCTTCCGAGCGCTCGGATCATTCATTCTGGTCTTCTCTCGCCGCCTCCGCATCCGCATATGCGAAGTCCCGCCCAACCGCCGCGACATCCTGAAGAAACAGTGGGTCTTTGCTCGCGGCCAGGAGCGCTCGGCGGCGGTTGTCCCACGCCTTACTGGTAGTCCGCTTCGTCTTTGGCTTGCTGACTAGGCTCTGGGCCTTCGCCTTCTTGTTCACTTCCCCATCTCCAAAAAGTTCTTCAGCAGCTTCTTCCCTTCCTTCGTCAGGATCGACTCCGGGTGGAACTGGACGCCCTCGATGGGCAGGGTCTTGTGGCGCACGCCCATGATGACGCCCTTGTCCGTCTTCGCCGTCACCTCCAGCGCCTCCGGAAAGCCCTGGGGCTGGATGGCCAGCGAGTGGTAGCGTATCGCCTCGAAGGGGTTGGGCAGCCCGGCGAAGACGCCCTTGCCGTCGTGGTGGATGAGCGATGTCTTGCCGTGCATGATCTCGCCCGCGCCGGACACCGTGCCGCCGTAGACGTGGCCGATGCACTGGTGGCCCAGGCACACGCCCAGGATGGGCGCCTTGCCCGCGAAGTGGCGGATCACGTCGTTGGAGATGCCCGCCTTGTCCGGCGTGCTGGGCCCCGGCGAGATGACGATGCGCTCCGGCCCCATGCCGTCAATCTCCTCCACCGTGACCTGGTCGTTGCGTACCACCTTCACCTCAGCGCCAAGCTCGCTCAGGTACTGGTAGAGGTTGTACGTGAAGCTATCGTAGTTGTCGATGAGTAAGAGCATCATCGCCTCCTTGTGCCGCCATAGAGCGTCGCCCTTTAGCAGCGAGTTGCCTTTGTCATTCTGAGGGAGTCACGATTCATCGGGACGACCGAAGAATCCATCGCTCGATTCATACTCTTGTGAGAATGGTCGTGAGGTTCTTCCTCGCTTCGCTCCTCAGAATGACATGGGCCCCTCACCCACTCCTCCCTTCCGCCTCATCGATGGCGCGCATCATGGCCTGCGCCTTGTGCAAGCACTCCTGGTGCTCGCGCTCCGGCACGCTGTCGAAGACGATGCCCGCGCCCGCCTGGACGTGGGCGACGCCGTCCTTCAACACCATGGTCCGTATGGTGATGGCGGTGTCCATATTGCCGCTGAAGCTGAAGTAGCCCACGGCCCCCGCGTAAGGGCCGCGCTTGTCCGGCTCCAGCTCCGCGATGATCTCCATCGCCCGCACCTTGGGCGCTCCCGATACGGTGCCCGCTGGGAAGCAGGCCCGCAGCGCATCGTAGGAGGTGAGGCCCCGCCGCAAGGCGCCGGTGACGTGCGACACCAGGTGCATGACGTGGGAATAGCGCTCCACCCCCATGAGCTGGCTCACGCGCACGGTGCCCGGCTCGCTCACCCGGCCCACGTCATTGCGGCCCAGGTCCACCAGCATGATGTGCTCGGCCCGCTCCTTCTCGTCCTTGCGCAGCTCCTCCTCCAGCGCCT
>JACPQI010000197.1 GCA_016190545.1 Chloroflexota bacterium | reverse complement strand
GTGTTGACATTCGTATCCAGCAAAGGCCACTAGCCCAGATAGCAATGTCAACAGAACCTGGGCTGAGAAGGGTGGGGAGTCCAGATTTCCTACATTAACCAACACGCATAGATGAGTCCCTATGGTGGAGTAGCTTCAAAAGCCCCGAGCGGCCAGTCGTAGAACTGGAGCCCTCATAGAGAGGAATACGAAATGGCTTCCGTACCGCAGGCGAGTTCTCCCATCACTCTGATGGGTGTAGGCGATGTGATTGTAAACCGTCCCGAGCCTGAGTCCATCTTCACCAGGATTCGTCCGGTCTTGCAGCAGGCGGACATCGTCTTTGGCAACTGCGAGACCACCTACTCTGAGCGAGGCTCGCGCAACCCCATCGCTCGGGGGCCGGTGCGCTCCCATCCCCGCAACATGGCCGGCCTGACCTACGCCGGGTTCCATGTCATGTCCTTCGCCAACAATCACCACCTGGACTGGGGCTACGACGGCTTCTTCGATACACTGGAGCTGCTCCGGAAGAAGGGTATCCAACCTGTGGGCGCGGGCAAAGACCTGGCAGAGGCCAGGACACCAGCTATTGTGACCTGCGGCCCAACCCGGGTCGCCTTCCTCGCCTACGCCCCGGTCACCTTCCTCGGCTACGAGGCGGGAGACAACAAGCCAGGCAGCGCCCCTATGCGCATCTACACCTACTACCGGCAGGTGGAGCACGAGCAGCCTGGAACTGCCCCCGACATCTTGACCTTTGCCGATCCCCTTCACCTTGAGATGATGCGGGAGGACATCCAGAGAGCCCGCTCCCAAGCCGACGTGGTGGTGCTGAGCTTCCACTGGGGACTCCACTTCACCCCGGCGACCGTGGCTATGTACGAGTCCCAAGTGGGCCGCGCCGCTATCGACGCCGGGGCCGACTTGGTCCTGGGGCATCACCAGCATATCCTCAAGGGCACCCAGGTCTACAAAGGAAAGGCTATTTTCCACGGCCTGGGCCTCTTCGCGATCGACGCCTATTGGAAGGAGCACGCGCGCAGTGAGACCCTCCAGGAGACGATCCGTCGCTTCCCCGAGTATGCCGTTGGCATCCACGACGTCGACACCAGCTTCCCCTTCCATCCCGAGGCGCGACAGACCCTCATCGCCAAGGCCGTCATTCGCGACGGCAGGATCGAGCGCGTGGCCTTCCTACCGTGCATGATCAACCGAGAGGGACAACCCGAGCCCTGTCCGCAGAGCGATGACCGGTTCCAGCGAATCTTCTCCTACGTCTCTCAGATTACGAGGGCCGCGGGGTTCGAGACCAAGTTCGAGCCGCACGGTGACGAGGTGCTTGTCGCCACATAAGATTGGCCATCAGCACTCTTGCAGACACTATCCAGTGAGGCCAGCAGCAGTTTCCTTTGCTCCTAGCCCAGCTTCATTCCTACCAGGTCTTCCAGCGGGCGTACTACCATGGCGGTATCCTGATCGCCGTATCCCGCCAGGCGCGCCTCGTTGAACACCTCCCGGGCCATCCGGCACATCAGGATGCGTACTCCAATAGCGTCGGCGGTCTCCGCGATCAACCCCAGGTCCTTCCATATCAGATTCATGTTGAAGCGCCGGTCGAAATCGCGGGTCACCATCCGGATGCCGTGGTCCACGAGCGTGCGACTGGAACTGCTGGAATCCTTGAAGACGTCGAAGGCCAGCCTAGGAGGCACGCCCGCCTTGGCTGCCAGCAACAGCCCCTCAGCGATCCCTGCAAAGTGGATGGACGTCATCAAGTTGTGGGCCAGCTTAACGGCGCTGCCGCTACCCACCGGACCACAGTAGTGGACGTTTTTGCCCATGATTTCCAAGAGCGGCTTGACCTTCAGAAACGCCGCCTCATCTCCGCCCACCATGATAGACAGGGTTCCGTCGGCGGCCTCGGAGGGCCGTCCGCTGATGGGAGCGTCCAGGAAGGATGCTCCTTTCTCCCGAGCGGCGTCCGCCAAACGCCGCGCCTGGACCAGGCCAATGGTGCTGTGTTCCACGAAGATGTGCCCCGGCCGGGCATGAGGGATCAGACCATCTGAGCCCAAATAGACGTCATCACTGGCCGGGGGCATGGTGAGGCACGTGTGCACAACTTCACAGGCGTCTGCCACTTCCCTCGGCGACGCCGCTCCGGCGCCTCCTGCGCGAACAAAATCGCTCACCTTGCCGCGGCTCCGGTTGTGCCCCACGATCCGATGTCCTGCCTTCAACAGCCGCTCAGCCATGGGGCGGCCCATGTTGCCCAGCCCAATGTACCCTACGTTCATGCTCTCCTCCAGCAATGGTTTACGCGGCATCGTAGCATACTTTGCCTCTCTGGGAAACAAGGGGAGGACATGGGAACGATGTCTTCGTGTGCTAGAATTAGGCGGCTCGACGCGGGCAACATATCTCGTGGGGTAGCTGACGATGGGTGATGAATTCGCTGTACCTGGAAGCGCGTTCCAGCATGAAAACGTGTCGGCTCCAGTGGTCATGTACCGCGAGTTCATGCAGGTGAACCGACAGATCAAACAGGCCCTGACCGACTGGCAGGGACAGATGGTCAATGGACAATGGTTCCGTAACACCCACCAAGACGCTCGCTATGACGCCGACGTGTTGGCTCGGCTACGTAGCTTCCATCAGGAGCTGAAGGCTGTTTTGGTCCGTGACGAGGTGCTGGCGGCAGCGTACCTGCCAGGCTTCGAGCGCTGCATAGCGATGGTCGATAGGGGACTCGTGGAAGAATACCTGTTCCATGCCGACTCTTCCTATCACTCGCTCCTGTGGAAGGTCCACCAAGAGCTTGCTCGGCGCCTCGGCTGGGAGTACCGTGAGGAGGAATGAAAGGAGACACCATGCTAGACCCACTGGACGAGTATTTCTGCCATCAAACCCCTCAACCCATCGGTCGCGTGCACACGAGCGACCGCCGGGCCTATGAACGATACTGGCTATCCATGTTCACCACGGACGGGCAACTTCGCATCACTCAGGGCATGGGGGTCTATCCCAACACGGGCGTTATGGATGGCTACGCCCTGGTCCTCCACAAGGGTCGTCAACGGAACATCCGGGTGTCCAAGGAGCTGGTGGGGCCTCGCCATCCGCTCCAGATTGGGCCCCTGTACAGCGAGGTAGTGCAGCCTCTCAAGACATGGCGAGCGAAACTTAGTGAGAACGATTATGGTGTCACCTATGACTTGGTGTGGGAGGGCACCACGCCAATCCTGGAGACCCCATTCGGCCCCATCTGGGAGGGGAACCGCCTCGTCCTGGACTGGTTCAGCTACCGGCAGATCGGCCGATGTCGGGGACATATCACCGTAGATGGAGAGACGTACAAACTTGATCGAACGACCTTCTGGGGGGTCCGCGATCACAGTTGGGGGATTCGGCCCAGGGTGGGCGGCGCGCTTCCAGAGGACGAGAAGTGGGCCCCTCTGGCTCAAACCGTGGATCTGCCGCCGTCCCGTCGGCGCGAGCTCCTGTTCCACACGGCTCTTGCAGATTTCGGCGATTCGGCCGTGCACCACCGAGTGATGCACGGTCGGCTTGAGCAAGGGACGATCTTCTATCCTCTTAGCGACAAGCGATCCGCTGAGCGGCTTACTCACCTCGAAGAGACGATGCGCTTCAATCCGCGCACCAAGCACTTTGAGGGCGCGGAACTGCGCCTCACGGGTGAACGAGGGCGGAATACCCGAATGATAGTAAAGTGTCTCAGCCCGACATTGCTTCGCGGAGCTGGCTACGGCGACATCAATGGTTGGGAGCACGGGAAACCCCGCGGCAAGTACGATATAGCTAGCGAGGTCTGGGATGTCAACGATCCCGCTACACTGCACCGATATACTGGCACCCAGGACTACGTGTGCTCCTTTGCATGGGAGGATAGGAAGGGCTTCGGTATCTTCGAATTGAATGATGTAGTAGCCCGAGCAGCCCTAGGCCTTGACAAGGCAGTGCGTAAGAGAAGGAGTTCAGCCGGTATATCTACGTGAGGAACAACCCACCAGATACATAGACCCCAGTGGTCACGGTTTTGTGATCGAGGGCTGGTCGAAGTGCTTCGAAAGCCCTGGTAGGATGGCAAGGTCTCACGAGTCGTTCTCGGAAGTGTGGGTGAATGTGACACGATAGGCTCATAATGGCCGGGGGATTGAACCGCCCAGGTCAGTGCATCTGGAAGTTTGGCTTGCGCTTTTCCTGGAACGCCTTGAGCCCTTCTCTCAAGTCTTCGGTCTGCGTCAGGAGAGCGGCCACAGCGGTCTCGTATCGGATGCCGTGTTCCAAAGGGATGCTCTGGCTGCGCACTGCCAACTCCTTGATGGCTCGCACCGCCAGTGGCTCTCCTGACGTATAGTACCTGTCCAAATCTCAAGTGGGGCAAGACAGTTTTATCTGTCGTGCCGCTCCAGTGGTGGTATGATAGTCTGTAGCCATTCTGTGACAAAAGTCGTAGACAAGGCTCTTTCTGGCCCCTTATGGTCAAATCGAACCATCAGTACGGTTCGGTTTTCGCATATCATCCGGTGGAGGGAGCAAATCTGCACAATCGCTCACTGAGAGCGGAGACCAGCCTGGTCTCGCGCCGAGAAAACCGCAGGCAGCCACGGACGAAGCAGCCAGAAAGGGCAAGGAGGGCAAGGCTATGACGACGGGAGCGACGGTACGGAGGGAGGACCTGTTAGGGAAGATCGACGCGCTGGAGCTGTCCAAGCAGGCCAAGCGATTACGGGACCGGTACTTCGAGGAGCCGGTCCGGGTGGGAGTCGAAAGGCCTCGAATCGCCATGCGAGCATGGCAAGAGAGCGAGGGCCAGCCCATCGAATCGCGCCGGGCCTACCTCCTCAAGCGGGTGTTCGAGGAGGCCCCAGTGGTCATTCACGATGGCGAGCTCACGGCGGGAAGCGAGACCCGCTGGTTTCGCGGCGTCTACCCCTGGGTGGACCACAACCCGGACCTGGTGCTGGAGCAGCTGGACAGGGGTGTCCTGAACCTCCAGTCGAACGTCCACTATGGCCAGCTTGCCGAGAAGGACTTGGCAACCTTGCTGGAGTCGGCCCGCTACTTCAAAGGCAAGACCGGCCCAGACCTGCTGCGGGAGCTAAGAAGCCAGGCGCTGGGAAGCTGGTGGGAGGACTTCATCGAGGCCCGGGGCAGCACGCCCTTCGAAGGCGGCAACATCGCAGGGGGCGTCCCCCTCTTCGAGCGGGTGCTCACCCAGGGCCTTAGGGGGACCATCCAGGAGGCGGAGGAGCGCATCGCCGGGTTCGCCAGCCTGGCCGAGGACGACCCGGAGAAGCTGCTGTTCTGGCGAGCGGCCATTACATCGTGCCAGGCCCTCATCACCCTGGCCCACCGATATGCGGACCTGGCGGAGCGCACAGTTGCCCGCGAACATGACCCAGAGCGCAAGCGACAGCTCCAGCGCATCGCCGAGGCCTGCCGCTGGGTGCCCGAGAACCCGGCCCGCTCTTTTTTGGAAGCGGTACAGTCGGTGCGCCTGGTGCACCTGGCCTGCAAGCTGGAAGGCTCCTTCTCCACCAGCATGGGGAGGGTCGACCAGTACCTCTATCCCTACCTCAGAGCTGATCTCATCCAAGGGCGGCTGACTCTGCCGGAGGCCACGGACCTCCTCGCCGACCTGTTCTCCTACCTGGGCCGGCAGGACCATGTCTTCAGCATCAAGAACTCCGAGAACGCCCAGTCCAGTTCCGCCATCATCAATATCACTATCGGCGGCGTGAGCAGGGACGGGCAGGACGCCTGCAACGAGCTGACCTACCTGCTGCTGCACACTGCGGGACTGCTGAAGTACGCCCAGCCCCAGCTTACCTTCCGCCTGGGCCCCCAGACCCCGCGCTGGGCGCTCTTGAAGGCCCTACAGACCAACTACCGCGTGGGCGGAGGCATCCCCCAGTTCCACAATGACGAACACGTCATTCGCTATATCATGGAGCGGGGCGCTTCCCTGGAGGAGGCCCGCGACTGGTGCGTGTTCGGCTGCTCCCACCCTATGTCGCCCAGGAACCGCAGCGAGTTGAAGCCGGCGGCGTGGTTCAGCACGCCGCTATCCGTGGACCTGGCACTGCACAACGGCGTCGCCTCCATGACCGGCAAGCGCATCGGCCTGGAGACAGGCAATCCAGAGGGCTTCAAGACCTTCGACGAACTGTATACCGCCGTCAAGCAACAGCAAGAGTTCACCCTCCGCCGGTGCGCTTGGCAGTGCCGCTTCGCCAAGGGGGCCTGGGGACAACGCTATCGCTTGCCCTTCCTCTCGGTGGTCATGCCCGGCTGTGTGGAAAAGGGGAAGGATGTAGTGGTAGGCGGCCAGTCTGACCACTCCCTCTACTACTTCATCGACCGGGGCTTCGTGAACACCGCCGACTCCTTGATAGCGCTGAAGAAGTTGGTCTTTGAGGAGAAGCAGGTCAGCATGCGGGAGATGCTGGCGGCGCTGGACAGCAACTTCGAAGGCCAGCGGGGAGAGGAGATACGCAGTCTCTGCCTGGCCGCTCCCAAGTACGGCAACGAGGACCCTGAAGCAGACGCGATGGTCCGCGATCTGGCCAAGGTGTCCGCCAGCATCCTCTTCTCCGAGTCCAACCCCTTCGGACAGCCCTATGCCTCCCTGCGCAATGGGGTAGGCTGGCACTACTATGCGGGGAAGCGCCTCGGCGCGTTGCCGGATGGCAGGAAGGCCGGTGAGCCTCTCGCCGACGGCTCTCTTTCCCCCATGCGCGGCCTCGACGGGCACGGCCCGACCGGCGTGATGCAATCCGCTCTGGCCGCCGACTTCAAGGAGGCGTCCATCGCCATTCTGAACCTCCGCTTCCCTCGCACCATGGCCGGGAGTCCCGAGTCCCTGGAGAAGCTGGCCGCCCTCACTGAGAGCTACCAACGACACG
>JACPQI010000201.1 GCA_016190545.1 Chloroflexota bacterium | reverse complement strand
GGCGATGGCGATGCGCCCCACGCTCTCCGTCGCGCCCTGAGGCTTGGGCAGGTTGAACGCGCCGGTGACGGGCGGCTGCACCTCCTTGCCGTCGGCGTCGATGAGGCTGACCGAGAGGTGCTTCTCGCCGGCCTCGGCGATGCTGGCCCGGAGCTGGGCGACCAGGTGCAGGTGCGGATGGGTGGCCGGAATCTTGGGCGCGTAGATGGTGTCGAAGCCGATGCCCAGGGCGTTGATCTTGGCCCCCAGCTCGGCGTAGTCGCAGACGAAGGCGAAGTCGAGATGCATCGTATCCCCCTTAGAATCTATCTCAAAACCCTCACCCCGGTCCCCCTCTCCTGCGTAGGAGAGGGGGATGGAAAAAGAAGTTGGGGGACACCCCCTCTGCACTCCCCGAGAGGAGAGTTTTCGGATGCGTTCTTAGCGCAGCACGCCGGACATAGTATGCCAGAAAACGGGCACGCGCCCGGCGGTGGTACAATCGCCACCGACGTTGCGCCATAGGTGGGCGCCCAGCTATGCCTGAACGCATCTTCATCGGCGTCGCCTGGCCCTACGCCAACGGCCCCATCCACGTGGGCCACCTGGCGGGCTGCTACCTGGCCGCCGACATCTTCGCCCGCTACCACCGGGCCATCGGCAGCCAGGTCCTCATGGTCTCCGGCAGCGACCAGCACGGCACCCCCATCACTGTGCTGGCCGAGAAGGAAGGCGTCACGCCCCAGGCCATCGTAGACCGCTACCACCCGGGGTTCCTCGACACCTGGCGCAGGCTGGGCATCACCTTCGACCTCTTCACCACCACCGGCACGGAGAACCACGCCCGCACCTTCCGTGAGGTCTTCGACGCCCTGCACAAGAAGGGCGTCATCTACAAGGCCAGCATGCCCTTGCCTTATTGCCACACCTGCAAGCGCTTCCTGCCGGACCGCTACGTGGAAGGGACCTGCCCCTTCTGCGGCTTTCAGGGCGCGCGCGGCGACCAGTGCGACAACTGCGGCAAGACCCTGGACCCCGTGCAGCTCATCGACCTCACGTGCCGCATCTCCGGCGACCGGCCCGAAATACGTGAGTCGGAGCACCTGTTCTTCAAGCTCAGCGACTTCCAGCAGCCGCTGCTGGAGTGGGTGCGCCGGCAGGAGCACTGGCGGCCCAACGTGCGCAACTTCACCCTCGGCTACCTGGAGGAGGGGCTGAAGGACCGGGCCATCACACGGGACATCTCCTGGGGGGTGCCGGTGCCGCTGGAGGGCTGGGAGAGCAAGCGCATCTACGTCTGGTTCGAGGCGGTGTGCGGCTATCTTTCGGCCAGCAAGGAGTGGGCGCAGCGGCAGGGGAAGCCGGAGGCCTGGCGAGACTTCTGGCAGGGTGAGGACTGCCGCTCTTACTACTTCATCGGCAAGGACAACATCCCCTTCCACACCATCATCTGGCCCGCTCTGCTGCTGGGCCATGGCGGTCGCAACCTGCCCTATGACGTGCCCGCCAACGAGTTCATGAACCTGGAGGGCCGCAAGCTCTCCACCAGCCGCAACTGGGCCGTGTGGGCGCCCGATTACCTCGACAAGTTCGACCCCGACCCGCTGCGCTACTACCTCTCCGCTGCCATGCCGGAGACCTCCGACGCCGATTTCTCTTGGCGGGAGTTCCTACGCCGCAACAACGATGAATTGGTGGCTACCTATGGCAACTTGGTCCACCGGGTGCTCACTTTCAGCTATCGCAACTTCGACAAGTGTGTTCCAGAGCCAGGGCCTCTGGGCACGGACGAGGCCGCATTGCTGGCAAAGGCCCAGGAAGCGGTCAAGGAGACAGGTGCCAACCTGGGCGCCTGCAAGTTTAAGCTGGCTATTGGTGTCGCGTTCAGCCTGGCCCAAGGGGCCAACCGCTACCTGGACTCCAAGGCGCCGTGGGCCGCCATCAAGACGGACCGCCGCAAGGCGGCGACGACCCTGTGGACCGCCATCCAGGTCATCGCGGCCCTCAAGACTTCGCTCTACCCGTTCCTGCCGTTCAGCGCGGCCAAGCTCCACGCCATTCTCAACTTGCCCGGCGCTATGGATACCGTCGGCTGGGCGCCGGCCCGGCTGCCGGGCGGCCACGCCTTCAACCAGCCTCAACCCCTGTTCCGCAAGCTGGAGCAGATCGAGATCGCCACCGAGGTAGAAAAGCTGCACGGGCAGTCGGGCGGGTAGGCCGCGCTGCGCGGGCATGCCAAGCGCGGTCTAGTACCAATGCAAAAGTCCTTTTACCGCCGAATTCATTCGGCGGCATGCTGCGGAATTCATTCCGCAGTTAATAGACAACTACCTGAGCACTTAGTACTCAGCCAAGCGGCTGTTTTGAATCCGCCAGCCGAGACATCGCTATGACCCCGTCGTTGCGAGGGCGTCTTCGCCCGTGGCAACCTGGTGGGGTGGGGCCAGTCTGGCGAAGGAAGGCAGGAGTGGCAGCGACCCTCGGCCCCACCGGATTGCTTCGCTCGACGGCCCGCAATGACGGTGAGGCGCGCTATTTCATACGTCGCTGCGGGCGGATTTTCCTCCTGGGCTTGCGCTTCCCCAGGAATCAGGTTACAGTTAGGAGTGTACTGTTTCCTGCGGGCCGTCGTCCGGCCTCGCCCGGGTAGGTTCCGCATCAGTACATACCAGATTCTCTATCGGGTCCTCATGTAGGACACTCGAGTCTCTGTCGGTAATCTGTCCTCCGCTGGCAGAGCAATCGTGGACGGTTGAAGACCGGTTGTTTTTCTCTGCAGGTGGCCGATAACCATGTGGGACGATTTGACCACCACGGCCTGGGGCAACGCCGCGCTCACCACGGCGGTGTTCCTGCTATGGTGCGCGGCCGGCCTCGTCTTGGTGAACGTGTCCAGGAGAAGGATAAACGCCGTCTCTCTCCACAGGCGGTGGCGGGGCTTCGAGGTGATGCAGGAGCGGTTGCGGTGGTCGGTGCCGATGTGGATTGTGCTGTCAGGCGCGTTTGTCGCCTTGGCCATAGCACGGCTTTTCCAGGGCCATGACGCTCTTGCTGCGCTGGCCAAGGCGACCCTGGCCGTATTCGTAGTTTCTGTAGGGGCGGTTATTATTGAGGCCACGTATCGGCTGTTGGGCCATGAGCTGCGCAGCAGCCGTACGCCGGAGCCGCTGGTGCGGTTTGCGCAGACGCTTGCGGCGATGGCCACATCGTTCATCACAGCCCTCGTCTTGCTGGCGGTGGTGGATGTGGAGCTCACGCCGCTGTTCGCGTTGGGCGGCTTGTTGCTGGCGCCGATCTTCCTGGTGTTTCAAGACGTCCTGGCGAATGTGATGATGTACTACCGGCTGAGCCGGCGCGGACACCTTCGGGTCGGCGACTTCGTGCGCCTGGAGAATGGCGTGGCGGGGCATGTCATGGAAATCACGTGGCAAGGCGTGCGTATCCGCACACGGGCCAACAACCTTGTAGCCGTGCCCAACCGGCGGCTGTGGCATATGATGGTCACCACCTACCACCAGACCGAGCAGGCGACGTTGTGCTCAACCCCTGTGCGCATCACGGGTGAGGCTGATGGCGCATTTGTCGAGCAGGCCCTCCTCGAGGAGTTGCGGGGTGCGGCCTCCGTGTTGGCGGGTATCGCCGAGGACGAACCGTTCTACGTGAGTCCAGATCCAAAAAGCGAGAAAGACGGCTACGGGTTCCTCTTGTTCTATCACGTCATCGACTCCGGTGAACGCGAGGCATTAGAGGAGAAAATCCTTCAGCGCGTCGCGCACCGCTTGTACCAGGAGGGCATGGAAAGCCCGCTCACCGACATGCTGCGCAGCCAGGACGTGCGCCGCGAGGTGGGCGGGAGCGCGCGGGACTTGCATGCGCTGGCGAAGGGGCGTTTTTCGGAGACGCTGTTTATTGTCGCCTCCAACCGCGAGCCCTATATACACAACTTCGAAGGCAGGTCGATTCGCTGGAGCAGGCCCGTGAGTGGGATGGCCAGCGCCTTGGACCCTGTGATGTCCGTGCTCGGCGGGGTGTGGGTGGCGCATGGCGGCGGCAGCGCCGACTGGGAGGTAACGGATAGGGACGGGCGGGTGCGGGTGCCGCCTGACCGAGGGGACTACACGCTGCGCCGCCTTGCTCTTTCGAAGGAACAGGAAGCGTCCTATTACTACGGCTTCTCCAACCAGGTGCTATGGCCGTTGTGCCACGCGGTGTACGTCAAGCCCCGCTTCGACGCCCAGTTCTGGCAGGGCTACCAGGAGGTAAACAAACTGTTCGCGGAGGCTATTGCCGAAGAGGCGCGGGGCCGGGGGGCCTTTGTTTTCCTCCAGGACTTTCACCTCGCCCTGGTGCCGCGGTTGCTCCGCGAGGCCCGCGTCCCTGCAACCATTGCGCACTTCTGGCACATCCCCTGGCCCTCCAGCGAGGTATTCCGGGCCTGTCCCTGGGCTGAGGAGTTGCTCGATGGTCTCCTGGGCAACGACCTGATGGGATTCCATGTGCGGCAGTTTTGCAACAACTTCCTCCGCAGCGTGGACGAGACCCTGGAGTCGCGGGTGGACTATGACCGCTCTACGATTGTTCGTCAGGGGCGACAGACTGTAGTGCGGTCTTTCCCGATAGGCGTGGACTTTGAACAGATCTCGCAGGGTGTAGACAGCGCCCCGGTGCTGCGCCAGCGCGCCCAGTTCCAGCGTAACCTGGCGCTGGACGGTTGCCGGATAGGGCTGGGTGTGGACCGACTGGACTACACGAAAGGCATCCCGGAGCGGCTGCGCGCCATTGACCGCTTTTTCACGAAATACCCCGACCGGATCGGCAAGTTCACCTTTGTTCAAGTGGGCGTGCCGAGCCGGTCCCAAATCCAAGAGTACAAAGCGGTGACAGACGAGGTGGAACACCTGGTAGACTACGTGAACTGGCGGCACCAGCGTGGGTCGTGGCGGCCGGTGGTCTATCTGCGGAGGCAGTTCGACACCAGAGCGCTGTGGTCTCTCTACGGGATGGCCGACGTCTGCGTGGTAAGTTCATTGCATGACGGCATGAACCTCATTGCCAAGGAGTACATCGCGAGCAGGACGGACAACAGCGGCGTGCTCTTGCTCAGCAAGTCCACAGGGGCCGCCACCGAACTGGGCGATGCCTTACTTATCAATCCCTATGACACCGAGGGTTTTGCCGATGCCCTGAATCGGGCATTGGAGATGGATAGTGCGGAGCAAAGCCGGCGGATGCAGCGGCTGCGGACACAGGTGCAAGAGCATGACGTGTACCGCTGGGCCTCGCGCCTGCTCTCGGAAATATCGCGTGTTGAAACTGCTGACGAGCAGACAGTGACAGGCGCGCGGGAGTTCATCGCGGAAGAGGGTGATGGAAGGCGAAAGGCGAGACGTACCCTCGCTACACCGCAGGAAACAAGCAGAGGTAGGTAAACATGCCGGATATTGACTGGGGCAGTGTGCGAGATACCGTGGTTCCGCACACGATACGGGTCGCCGTCATCATTCTTTTGGCTTATGTGGCGTGGCGCATGGCGGCGCGCGCGGCGCCCCGCCTGGTGCGCTTGCTCTTGCGTCGTGACTTGCGGAGCCGGGACGAGGACGAAGTTAAACAACGTATCGACACCTTGCAGCTCGCGATACGGCGGACGACAGCGTTTGTGTTGATTGTAGCGGTGGCGTTCGTGGTGCTGACAGAGATAGGAGTGAACATCGCCCCGTTTATCGCGGGCGTTGGCATTGCTGGCATCGCCGTCGGCTTCGCCGCCCAGAACCTGGTGCGCGATGTGCTGAACGGTCTTACCATGCTAGTAGAGGACTGGTACTCAAGGGGTGACGTCGTGCGCATCGCGGGGGTGGCCGGCCTGGTGGAGGACATCACGTTGCGGCGCACGGTGCTCCGCGACCTGGATGGTATCGTGCATTCCATTCCCAACGGGGAGATTACCGTCGCCAGCAACTTCACCAAAGAGTGGTCACGGGTGAATATGAACGTGAGCGTCGGCTACGGGGAGGACTTGGACAAGGTCATCGCCGTGACCAACCAAGTCGGTCGTGAGCTGGCCGAGGACCCCCATTGGGGCACCATGGTGCTGGAGCCGCCGACAGTGTTGCGGGTGGATAGCCTGGGCGATTCCGGAGTGGAGATCAAGATCACCGGCAACACTAGGCCCATTAAACAGTGGGATGTGATGGGTGAGCTGCGGCGGCGGTTAAAGCGGCGTTTTGATGAAGTGGGGATCGAAATCCCGTGGCCGCATACCAAGGTGTACTTCGGCAATCCCCTGGAGCAACAGACTGCTGAGGCGCGACGGGGGGCAAAGCGCGGGGGCGTGAGCGTGACCTTCTCCATGGAGACGTCCCATGCCCTGGAGCAACGAGCGCGGCTGGCGCCGGTGATACGCAGCCGTCCCTGGGGTCTGGTGACGGATCTGGACGGTACGCTAAGCCCCATCGCGTCGACCCCGGAAGAGGCGGTTGTCCCTCCGAATGTGAAGGATGCCCTCGCGGCCCTGCAGGAGCATGTGGCGCTGCTGGCTGTGGTCTCTGGTCGGCCTGCAGAGCGGACGAGGCAGATGGTAGGGATAGAAGGTCTCACCTATGTAGGAAACCACGGGCTGGAGTGGATTGAGGATGGAGGGGTGCAGCTTGCGCCCGGGGCGGCGGAGTACCTGCCGCTTATCTCAAGGGTACTGGACGAGCTGGACAGCGTACAGAAGTTTCCTGGAGTGCGTATCGAGCGCAAGGGCATTACAGGGAGCATTCACTACCGACAGGCAGAGGACCCGGAGGCGGCGCACAGCGCTATTCTGGCTGCCATCGCACGCTCGTCTACGGCTGCTTCTCTCAAGGTGACAGAGGGGAAACGGGTGGTAGAGCTTCGCCCCCCGCTGGCGGTAAACAAGGGCGCCACACTGCGGTCGTTGGTGTCTCGACACGGGCTCCAAGGTGTGCTGTATCTGGGCGATGACACCACCGACCTGGACGCATTCTATACGCTGCCTGGGCTCCGGGAAAGCGGAGTGCAGGCCATGGGTATTGGCATAGTGGGGCCGGAGAACAGACCGGAATTCCGCGCCGCTATTGACCTGCTCCTCAATTCCGTGGATGAGGTGGAGTGGTTGCTGCGGTGGATTCGGGAGGAGCTAGTCAAGCCTAAGGCCTAGGTCAAGGTGTAGACCTCCACACTCTCCCACAGGCATTCGCCCGATGCGCGGAGGGCTGTTCGGTGTATCATGGATGGGGCCTGTGTGCGCCGTGGTTAGCCCCGCGTACTACAGACGTCAACCATATGAGCAGCACCACATCCATCGCCGCCATCTACGAACCGATCGCGGCGGAGCTCGAGGAGGTCAAGCGCCGACTCAAGGGCGCCGCCCAGGCCTCCTTCGGCCCCCTGTCCAGCATGCTCGATAAGGTTTTGGTAACGGACGGCAAGAGGGTCCGCCCCGCCCTCACGCTGCTGGCCTCCCGATTCCACACGCCTCCCGAGCCGGACAACCCCGTCCTCATGGCCTGCGCCGTGGAGCTGCTGCACATCGCCACCCTCATCCATGACGACACTATCGACAACTCCCGAGTGCGGCGCGGACGCCCGACCCTGAGTAGCCTGTTCGGCCAGCACACTGCCGTCCTGGTGGGCGACTACCTCTTCGCCAAGTCCGCCACCCTGGTCTGCGATACCAAGAACGTGCGGGCCATCCGCCTCTTCGCCGAGGCCATCATGCACCTCTCCACCGGCGAACTCCAGGAGACCCACGACGCCTTCAACTGGCGGCAAGACCGGGAGCACTACTTCCAGCGCATCTTCCGTAAGACCAGCTCCCTCTTCCAGACCGCCGCCGAGACGGGCGCCATCCTGAGTGGCGCGCCCGAGGAGACGGTCCAGGCCGCGCGCGCCTTCGGCTACAACCTGGGCCAGGCCTTCCAGATTGTGGATGATATCATCGACTTCCAGGGCGAGGCCAACGAGGTGGGCAAACCCGTCGGCTCCGACCTGCTCCAGGGGACGGTTACTCTGCCCTTCATCATGCTGCTGGAGCGCACGCCGCTCGCTGAGCTGGGCCTGAACGACGGCCAGCGCGATCCGGAGCAATTGCGCAAGCTCATCGACCGCATCCGCAACTCGGGCCTCATCCGGGAGGCCTACGCCGTGGCGAACGGTTTCCTGGACTCCGCCCGCGCTGCCGCCATGCGTCTCCCCGCCACCCCCGCCCGCCGCTCCCTCCTCGGCCTCACCGACTACGTGGTCGAGCGGCGGAAGTAACGTCGTATCCCAAATGGAAAACCTGCACTAAAACCATCTCAGGATGGAAAGCATGGACGCGCACAGTAGTCCCCCCAACGCTCAACAGGCGCTGAACAGGACCCAAGTCCTACGAGCAGGAGTACCTGCTTTCATATGGGGACTGGGCCTCGGGGTGACCGGTTTCGGTGTAGCCGTAATGCTTGTGGTTTGGGCTTGGGGTTGGTTCAAGACTTTGGATCCCAAACGCTGGAACGAAGCCCTCCTTAAACACTCCCAGGAAGAAACCGTCAATTCGGTCAGTGTTGCATTAGGGATGGCCGTGGGTGTCTTAACTCACGTGTTCATATCGCTGGTGCGTAGCGACTTTCCTTTTGGAATAGGATTTCTCGTATTAGGCCTAGGTAGACTTACGTGGCCTTTCTTCACACGCCATAAAGTTGCGAGCAATTCGCAAACACTCGTCGCAGGGATCTTGTCAATCCTTCTTGGGATATATCTTTTGCTTACCTAAACGCTGGCTGCCACTTTTCCTCTCCAAGTCAGCGATTTTTACGGCGTTGGACAAACTACTATTCTGCGAGTTTTATTAGAAAGTGTGTGGAATGTCATGCTGAGGAGTTCAGCGACGAAGCATCTGGGGAGGGGTCACTCCCCACCGCACCAGGCCTTCTCACACACTCTCTTAGCCCTAGCATTCGCCGCCTTGGCGATGAGCCGGATGGAGCGCTGCCGCGACGCCGCCTTGTCCTTCCCGGCGCTCACGATGCTGAACAGCGCCTCCGCCGCATCGGTAGCAAGCAGCGACTTGATGCGGGCCGCCACCCGCTGCTCGTCGCCGGAGAACACCACCGCGTCTATCATCGCTTCGCTCCACGTGCCGCTTGACGCCTCCGGGTAGCCGGCGGCTATGAACATCTTCTGATAGAAGGGTAGCCGTGGGTTAATCACCTGCTCCCGCACCGCCGACTGCACCTCGGCCGGGTCGTCGTGCACGCACAGGGCGGCTTGGGCCATGAGCGGCGGCGGCTGCCGGCCCGCCTTCGCCGCCCCCTGGCGCATGGCGGGCAGCGCGATGTCTTGCAGGTACTTCACCGGGCACAGCCAGCTAATCGCCCCGTCGGACACCTCGCCGCACAGCTCGAAGGAGCCTCGCCGCAGCGCCGACGCCATCACCGGCACGTCGATGGGCCCCTGTATTTTGGCGTTGGCCCGGTAATGTGCGCCCTTGAAGTCGACAGCGCCTGTGGTGAACAGGGCCTTGAGGATGCTCAGGTACTCCCGCAGGTGGCCCAGCGGCTCCTGGAACGTGAAGCCGTACGTACCTTCCATGATGGGCCTGTGGCTGGGCCCGACGCCCAGGCGGAACCGGCCCGGCGCAAGCTGGGCGATGACCAGCGTCTGCTGCACCATCACCAACGGGTGGCGCGGGTAGGTGGGAATGATCGATGTCCCCATCTTGATGCGCTTGGTCTTCGTCGCCGCGACGGCCAGCACCGCCAGCGCGTCCACGCCGACGGCGCCGCCCGTGAGCCAGACGGCGGGCACGCCCTGCTCCTCCAGCGACTGGATTTCCTGCACCGCCGCCGCGGTATTGGGGCTGGGCACCACCACGCCGATCGCTTTTCCTGTCATGACGCATCCCTCGCCGAACAAGAATGGTGCTATTATAAGCGCAATCGACTTTCACCCTAAACTGCCACTTGAGCCATACTACGAGCAGAAAGGAGAACGGTGATGCCGAAAAGGCGCACGGTAGAGAGGAAACATAGAGTGATAGCGGATTTCAAGGTGCATGATCTTACGAAGGCCGGGACTTCCTTATCACTGGATGTGTTCTCGGACGACGAGAAACTGGGCTCGCTTGTTGTGGGTCGGGGGTCTTTCACTTGGACCGGTAGCAACCGTAAACGGTCGGCACGGTGGGACTGGACCAGCTTCGCCAAAATGATGAATCAGATGGCGTACGGGGAGTAGGGCCGCTCACTCCCTCACATACGTCCCGCTCTTGCCGCCCGTCTTGCGCACCAGACGCACCTCGGTGATGCGCATCCCCTTGTCCGCCGCCTTGCACATATCGTAGACAGTCAGCGCCGCCACGCTCACCGCCGTCAGCGCCTCCATCTCCACCCCGGTCTTGCCCGTCGTCCGCACCGTCGCCGAAATATCGATGGCCCCGGCCTGGTCGTTGGGCTGCAGGTCCACGCTCACGTGGGTCAGTAGCAGCGGGTGGCACAGGGGGACCAGATCGTGGGTGCGTTTGGCCGCCATGATGCCCGCCGTCCGCGCCACCGAGAGCACGTCGCCCTTCTCGATAAGCCCCCGCTTCACCAGCTCCAGCGTCGACCGCTCCATCAGCACCCGGCCCTTGGCGACGGCCTCCCGCGCCGTCTCCGGCTTCCCGCCGATGTCCACCATGCGGGCCCGGCCCTGCTCGTCAACGTGCGTCAGCGATGGGCCGACTCCAGCGGGCCTCGCCACTGGCGGCGCTTGCTCACTTTTCGCCGATGGAACACCGGACATCCCCGTTTGGGCCTGGGCCAGGCGGTTCGCCTCCTCGTTCTCCGGATGACCAGCGTGGCCCTCTATCCAGTCCCAGTGCACCTCCCGTTTTTTCACCAGCTCGTCGAGGCGCTGCCAGAGGTCAAGATTCTTGTTGCGCTTCCATCCCCTGGTCATCGTAAAGACCAGGTACTGGCTATCGCTGTAGACCGTCGCGTGGCTGCCTTCCGGCGTATGCTCCAGCCCTTGGATGGCCGCCAGCAGCTCCATGCGGTTGCTCGTCGTACGCTCCTCATGGCCCTGCAGCACCGTTTTCCGGCTGTCGTCGAGCAGGACGGCCGCCCAGCCGCCGGGTCCCGGGTTGCCCTGGCACGCCCCGTCCGTGTAGATGCGGATGTGCCCCACGGCGTCGCTCCTATCTGCCCGCAAAGCTGGCCCCATTCTAGCACACCCGCGCGGCGGCTAGAGGCTGCAGTACAGTTCGCGACGGTGCGAGGTGCGATGGGCAGGGACCATTGCCCGCCGCGCCAGTATCATGGTATGATGGAAAAAGATGAAATTCCAACTTTTAGAAAAGTGGAGGCTATCTCATGCCGAAGGTCGCTGCGCCGCGCAAGATTGTGAGGCCGCTGCCCAAAGGCCAAATTACTATTCCCGCGCCATTTCGCCAGGCCCTGGGGATCGATGCGCATACCTTGCTGCGGGTCTCCCTCGTTGGGGACCGCCTTGAGATAGAGCCTCTGCGCCCGGAGAGTGAGTCCCTGCGCCGCTATACCGAAGGGGATATTACGCGCTTTCTGGAGGAGGACAAGCTCGACGAGGCGACGGTCCGGCGGGTTCGCGCCCTACTTAAGCGGAGGAAGCTGTAGGTGGAAGCCGGGCGGGCTGTCGTTTTCCTGGACGCCAGTGTCCTGGTGGCGGCGTCGCGCTCGCCCTCAGGGGGATCGGCGGCGGCGTTTGAGGTGTGCCAGGCGAAACGCTTCCGCGTCGTGGTCACCACTCGCGTGCTTCTGGAGGCCCGTGTCAACATCGCCGAGAAGTTCGGCCAGGCAGAGCTCCTGCGGTTCTACCAACAGCTTGCCGGGGTAGAGCCGGAGGTAGCGGCGTCTCCCCCAGCAAGCCGTGTCGAGGAGTGCTGCGCTCTGGTTGACAGGAAAGACGCCCATGTGCTTGCCGCAGCCCTGTCCTGCCAGGCCACACATCTGTTGACGTTGGACCGGCGACATCTGCTCACTGCGAAAGTGCTCGCAGCCGGGCTGCCTGTGAAAGTGACCACCCCTGGGGACTTCCTCAAGGAAGTGCTGCGAGGCGCCTGACGCCGTCCTGCTGTTCCCCATGCGGGATGCGCTTCCTGCACATGCACCTGACACCTTGTCCCTGCCGTAGTCAGCCATCTCGCGAAAATTTGCCCGCCAAACACCTTCCCAAGCGGGTATCCGGCGGCTACCATCTTTTGCACAAAGTTCAAAACTTAGTCCACGAAAGTGCGAGTATTTCCGTTCGTCCCTTCGGCGGCCTCAAGGCAGGCTCTAAGCCTGTCGAAGGAGAACAGAAGCGGCCCCGCAAGCAAGACCACAGCAGGAGGAAGCAGGCATGACCACCCACGTCGCGACCGGCCCATCGGCTACCCAGCAGGCTACCCACGCGGAGGGCGTCACCATCGAGGAGGCGGCGCGCCTCTTGGGCTGCTCCGTCAACACCGTCCGCCGTCGCGTCAAGCGCGGCGACCTCCGCGCCGAGCGCGAGGAGACCCCCCAGGGCTACACCTACAAGGTCGTTCTCCCTGCCGACCTGGCGGCGGCCAAGGGCGAAGAGGAGGCCAGCCACGACTCCGAGGCCCTGGCCGAGATGACTCGCCTCATGGAAGTGATGCAGCAGCAGCTCCAGGAGAAGGACCGCCAGATCCACGAGCTTCACGTCCTGCTCCAGCAGGCCCAGAACCAGGCCCAGCAGGCGCAGATACAGGCGAGGCAGGTCCTGGCCGCCCTGCCGGCACCCAGGCATGCCTGGTGGCAGCGCCTCTTTCCCTGGACTCGGTCGCACCACCGAGCCATCGCCCACGGCGAAAGCGTCTCCGCCCACGCTGCTTGACGGCTTGTAAGCGTGCCCCCGCGCTTCTACCTGGCGATCAACACCGCCAGAACGACAATCGTCACCGTCAGCGCCACGTTGACGCGGGCCAGCCACGATACGGCCTTGCGCAGCCGCGCTGCCTGCCCTTGCCCTGCCGCCTCCCGCTGCAAGCGCACCAGGCGCGGTCCCAGGGCGAAATCGTGGAGCGCGCTCAGAGCCAGCACCAGGGCTACCAGGGACACCTTGGCCGTCAGCAGCCGCCACTTCACCACCGCGAAGAAGTCGCTGGAGGCGATGTAGCCTGGCCGCAGGCCCCAGTGCTCGAACGACTGGGCCAGGCCCGTCCCCACCAGCGTCAGCAGCATTAGCCAGCTCACCCAGCGGAAGCGACGCCCCATCTGCCCGATGAGCTGGGCGCGCAGCCCCGGCTCCAGCCGTAGCGCCAGCGGCACCATCACCGCCGCAATGAATAGTTGGCCGCCCGCCCAGACTACCGCTGCCAGCACGTGCAGCGTCACCGTCAACCGGTACCAGTCCATCGTGGCCTCCCGCGCGTGGTCCGCCTGTACTATTGAGACCAGCTTAAAAGTGCAAACAACCGATG
>JACPQI010000193.1 GCA_016190545.1 Chloroflexota bacterium | reverse complement strand
GTCGGGCATTTCTTTTTCCACGGCAAGGCGCATGTCGGTGGTCAGGCCCGGCGTGCCCGGGTTGGTCATGAGGATGCGCTTCGCCTTCAGCGCCGCGAAGCGCGTGTTCCAGTCGGCGACGATGAAGTGGGTCACGCCGTCCAGGTAGGGCAGTCCCTTTACAAAGTAGTCGGGGTTTTTCTCCAGTTCCACCGCGACGCCGGTCTGGTAACGCTTCAGCTTGAAGGGCCCGGTGCCGACGACGTCGTTCTTCATGTCGCCCTTGGCGGCGATGATGTGCTTCGGCATCACGGGATTGTAGCCATTCGCGATAACAGGGATGAACGACGCCTGGGGGTCCTTGAGCGTCATGCGGACGGTGAAGTCGTCCACCTTCTCAACCTTGGTGAGGTTGTTCAGCAACGACTGGCGGGGACTGACAGTGCCCTTGTCAGGAAACGCCTGGCGGTTGATGCTCACGACGACGTCGTCCGCCGTGAACGGCTTGCCGTCGTGCCACTTGACTCCCTTGCGCAGGAAGAACGTGAAGGTCTTGGCGTCCGCGCTGGCCTCCCAGCGTTCGGCGAGGTCCGGGATGATCTCGCTGTTCTTGTGGGGGTCGTACTGGAGGATGCCGCTATAGGCCGGTCCTATGGCCCATAGCGTCCCGGCGGTGTTGACCTGATGAATGTCCATGTGCGGCGGCGCCACGAAGTGGCCCACGGTCAGGATGCCTCCATATTGCGCCCCGGTCGCCGCGGCGGGCGTCGTCGTGGGGGCGGCGGCCCTCGCGGGCGTCGGCGTCGGGTTGACCAGCGGAGCGAGCGGCGTGGGGATCACCTGGGGCCGTGGCGTGGCGGTCGGGGCCGCAGGCGCCGCTGGGGCGGCTGGCGCTGCGGGAGCCGGCGCGGGCGCGGCCGCGGGAGCGCAGGCCGCCAGGACCATAGCCGCCGCCATGAAGACGCCGAGAAGCCGTGATTGCCGAATAAGACTACCCATATGCTACCCTCCTCTGGATAAATTGAACGATCTCCGCGAGCGCCCGGCTACTGCGCGGCAACGGGAACGCTCTGCGGGGCCCAGACCCGCAAGACCTCAGCGGAGTCCACCACGTCGAATCGGGTGGACATGACCTTTAACGAAGCCTCATGCAGCTCCCGATTCGTGCTCTGCACGCAGTCGCGGAGCACCGCCACATAGTAGTCGGCGAAGGCGGCGTCGCGGGCCGTGGACTCGACACAGCCCTGCGTGACCACCCCCGTCACCACCACGGACTCGATCTTGTTGCTCCTGAGAAGCATGTCCATGTTCGTGCCGACGAAGGCGCTGGAGCGCCACTTCTTGACGACAAGGTCGTCGGGGCGCGGCGCCAGCTCGTCCACCACCTGATGGCCCCACGTGCCGTCCACCGTGACCGTGCCGCCGGAGGGGAAACCGCTGCGCTCCATGAACCGCAGCCATGCGCCGGAGACGCTCTTGTAGTGGGGGAGCCAGGTGTTCTGGATATACACGACCATCGCTCCGGACTGACGAGCGGCCTCGATGACGCGCCTGTTGTGCGCGATGAGCGGGGTGACGGACGCGGTATCCAGCCGTCCCGCCCTGTCGCTGGCGCCGCCCTTGGACAGGAAGTCGTTCTGCATGTCCACGATAAGCAGAGCGGTGCGCCTGGGCTGCACGATCTCCGCTATCGTGGTGTAGACCTGGCGTCCCTCAATGGTCTTCATGCATTCTCCAACCAACCCCGTTGTCTTGACCCTGCCCAGCATGTTGCCTGGCGGTTGCGCCAGCCCGCCGGAGGAAGATGCGCCAATTCCCCGGCAGTCCATTCCCTGAAAGGAGTTTCGAGCCTGACCGAAAAGTGTATTCATTATAGTGATACGCTCTGCGGAGTCAAGCGGTTTGTCGCCGAATCTGGCCTCGGTTTCCCCCGGCCACGGCGCGCGCAGGAAGCGCTGCTGCGTTACACTGGAGTGTCACGTCAGGAACGCAGGTGCTTGCTCAGGGGAGGGCAGAGCCGTGGCCGACATCAGGAAGCTGTTGCCCCAGAACGTGGACGATGAGTTCTTCGTGGACTCCACGTGCGTCAACTGCGACACCTGTCGCCAGCTCGCGCCCGCCACGTTCGGGGACACGGGCGACTACGCCTACGTGCGCACGCAGCCCGCGACGGAGGAGGAGCGACGGTACGCCCTCCGGGCGCTGCTCTGCTGTCCGGAGGGGTCCATAGGCACGCGCGGGCCGAACAGCGCGCGGGACGTGATGGCGGACTTCCCACTGGAGCTTGACGACGGCGTGTACTACTGCGG
>JACPQI010000190.1 GCA_016190545.1 Chloroflexota bacterium | reverse complement strand
GTGAGCACTGGTGGGTATTCTGCCGGGCGGTGACGAATAACTTCTAAGGGCGACATGGTCGTCTCTTGAGAGCAGCCTCACAAGCGGCCTCGTCCTGATCTGGACTCGCGGAAGCGCTGTCTCACTGCTGGCACCTCCAATTGCTATGCGACCGAGGCGACGGCTAGCACATAGGCTCTAGGGGTTAGGCGAGCCTTCCACCTCAACATAATCCGGACGCTCAGACATGTAAGCAGGTGGAGAGAGGGCCTCCCCCGTCTCCACCACGAATACGGCTCCTCCGGAGCCCCTATCCCCTTGGGCTCCGGAGGTTCTTTTGCCAGCACCACTGCTCCAGGCGGACCTGGGCTTTGGGGCCTACACGAAGGTATCAGTAGGGCCAGCGCAATGATTGCTCAGTATTCTGTGCTACACTTCCTCCCGGAGCCCGCTCCGACGCCGGGCGGAGGCGAACATGCGCGCCCTGGGAGCTGTGCTAGCTGTAGCGATAGCGGCCGCCATTGCTGTTGTTGTCTTGTATACTCCGGTCCTCAACGACAACAGCCCAGCGGCAGACGGTAGAATCTCCCTTTCAGCCCTCTCCTCACATCAGGACAACCCCACGTATGAGCCAAACCATGCCGTCTTGAAGTTCGCTGTTGCTGCCGTCCTTTCGCCTAGAGCCACTCTGGAAAATTATGAGTCGCTTGCTTCGTATCTTGGAAAACGGTTAGGCCGTCCCATAGAAATTGTGCAAGGCAAGAGCTATGCCGAGACCAACGCCCTTGTCCGCTCTGGGGAAGCAACATTCGCCCTTGTCTGTAGCGGTGCCTTCGTTGTGGGCCGCCGCGACTTCGGTATGCAACCCTTGGTGGTTCCGGTCGTCAACGGTGCAACGACCTACCAGTCCTATCTCATCGTTCCTACTTCCAGCACGGTGAGAACCTGGGAGGACTTACGGCACAAGACCTTCGCCTTTACTGATCCGTTGTCCAACTCCGGGCGGCTAGTCCCGGTGTACGTGCTCTCACAGATGGGTGAGGCCTCCGAGAAATTCTTTAAGGACTTCATCTTTACTTACGCCCATGACAGGTCGATCAGAGCCGTCGCTGAAGGGTGGGTGGACGGCGCCGCCGTGGACAGCCTGGTGTACGACTACATGGTCCGGACCGACCCACTGATTGTCGCCAAGACCAAAGTGGTCTGGAGATCACCACCCTATGGGATAAATCCAATTATCGTCCATCCCAACATCGACACCACATTGCGCCGCGATCTGGCGTCAGCCTTTCTAGGCATGCGTTCTGATCCAGAGGGACAGAAGGTCCTGGCGCGCCTGGGCATCGATTCCTTCGCCTCGCCGGATCCCGGCGCCTACGACGACATTGAACGTATGATACGGGCGACAGCAGCGCGCTAGGAGCACAGGAGTGAAAACCCCACGCATTACCTTCCGGCTTAAGGTCACCCTGGTGCTCTCCGGAGTGATCTTCCTCCTCGGCATCATTGCGGTGCTCTATGCGCGGAATGACATGCGGCGGATATTGGACAGGGAGCTGGAAAGTCGTGGCGAGGCCATTGCCAAGGATCTGGCGGCGAACAGCACGGACCTTCTCCTCACCAGCGACCTGGTGGGGATCTATGACCTGGTGAACCGGGCGAAGCTCAATAACGAGGACGTGCGGTACGTCTTCATTATCAGCCCTACGGGTGAGGTCAAGGCGAACACATTTGGAAGAGGCCTACCCCAGGGACTTTTGGAGGCCAATGCCGTCGCCGCCGGCCAGGAGACCCGCCTGCGCCGCTTGAACAGCGAAGAGGGGGTTATTCGCGATATCGCGGCGCCCATTTTCGGCGGCAAAGCCGGCACCGTGCGAGTGGGCATGACGGGCCGCAGTGTGGTAGCGGCGGTGGCGCAGAATACCCGTGCCCTGATCGTCCTGGTGGCCGTGACGGTCGCTATCGGCCTCGTGGTCTCATACTGGCTTAGCTATTACTTGACGCGTCCACTGCGACAATTGCTTTCCGCCGTGCAGTCGGTAGCCCGCGGCGACCTCTCACACCGCATCGCTTCCCCAGGGGGCGACGAGGTAGGACATCTCGGGAACGCCTTCAACATCATGGCCCGGGAGTTGGAAGCCAAGGAAGCGGCGCGGCGGAACCTGATGGAGCAAGTGATCTTCTCCCAGGAGGAGGAGAGGAAGCGAGTGGCCCGCGAGCTGCATGACGAGTTAGCGCAGCAACTCACTTCCGTGCTGTTAAGCCTGGAAGCCGTGCAGGGCAATCTTGTGAACGGTGACCACGGTGCCAGACAGGCTATCCGGCGCGCCAGGCAGATAACGAGTGGTTCCCTGGCGGAGACACGGAAACTGATCAGTGACCTGCGCCCCACCGTCCTTGACGACCTGGGACTGATCCCCGCCATTCGTTCCTACGCTGAAGGGCATCTGCGGGCGGTAGACGCCAAAGCACTGGTAGCGGCGACCGAGGTTCCAGCGTCGCTGCCGCCTTCGGTAGAGATAGCCGTTTTCCGCATAGTCCAGGAAGCGATTAACAACGTGGCAAAACATGCCAAGGCGAGGCAGGTAAGGATAGCGCTTCAAGGTACGAGCGGCGCGCTCCACGTTGAGGTGACTGATGACGGTCAGGGGTTTCTACACGACCAGATGAAAGCCGTGGTCGGCGCCCGGGGCTCTGGCCTTGGGCTCCGTGGCATGGAGGAGCGCACGAGGCTTCTCGGCGGGACGCTTGTGGTGTCGTCAACAGTGGGGCTGGGGACATCGGTGAAGTTTTCCATTCCCATTTCACAGGGGCCTTCGTTATGAGCGATGCCTGCATACGTGTGCTCCTGGTAGACGACCATGCCATGGTCCGGGAAGGACTCCATGTGCTCCTCGACGCTCAACCAGACTTGCAGGTTGTGGGAGAAGCCGAGAGCGGCGAACAGGCCGTCAACCTAGTCCGGCAACTCAGCCCGCACGTCGTTCTCATGGACGTGACCATGCCTGGCATGAGTGGGATTGAGGCGACCAGAGCCATCGTGGCCTTGGGCCAAGAGACGCGGGTACTCGGCCTCTCCGTACACGAGAACCCGGAGTATTTCTTCCGCATGCTGGCAGCCGGGGCATCCGGGTACATCCTCAAGGGGGCGACGACAGCCGAGCTGGCCGGAGCTATTCGGGCGGTGCACCAGGGCGGCGTATACCTGACACCGTTGATGGCGGGGCACATGGTCGGCGAGTATATGCAGTACCGCGACAAAGCGCTCAAAGCTGGCGACGACGGCCTCACGGCGCGAGAAATGGAGGTACTCCGGCTCATTGCCACTGGTCTGAGCAACCAAGAGGTAGCGGAAAAACTCCATCTGAGCGTGTATACCGTGCAGACCCACCGGGCGCACATCATGCGCAAACTCGGCCTGGAGAACAGGTACGAGTTGATGCGGTACGCCATGCGCAAAGGCTATACGGACGCTGAGTCCTAGGCCAACGCCTGATGTCACACGAACTGAGTATCTCCGCCACTCACTCTTGGTACCGCCGTCACATTTTTCACTGGGGACTGGTCTGGGCTGTCTTGTCTATAAGACGTCTTCCCTTGTCCATAGTGGAAGAATTGGTTCGCCCCTCCGAGGCGCCCTCCGTTTTCCCTGACGCCCCAAACGCCTCCAAGTCCCATTGGCCCTTCTGAAGCCCCGGGACCGCAGTAGTAAGAAAAATCACAATAAATAGGGATGTGCAGGGATTTCCGGGCCGGTTAATATCCACTTGGACTTCTCGTAAAGGGGCCCCGCCGGAAACCGTATGCGGTACTGGCACTCGCAAGGCTCTGCGCACGCTCCTCGGGGCGGGAGAAGCCGTTCCATTCCGCTCTTTCTTTCAATCGCAAGGGTTATCCCTGAGGGAGGCTAGCCGTGAAAGTCTCACGACGGACGTTCCTGAAGACAAGCGGAGTAGCGGCCGGAGGCATCGCCCTCAGCCGGCTTGTGGAAGGGCCTTTACAGACCCTGGTCGAGGGCGGGAAGGGCGTCCAGGCCCTGGAAGAGAAATGGCTTCCCACCACCTGCTGGATCGGCAAGCAGGACTGCGGAATCCTCGCCCGCACCATCAACGGGCGCGTCGTCAAGCTGGAGGGCCACCCCAACCACCCACGCAACAAAGGTACGCTCTGCCCCAAGGGCGTAGCCCAGATCATGGCCCTCTATGACCCCAACCGGGTCAAGGCCCCCCTCATCCGCACCAACGGCAAAGGCGTGCAGGGCGAGTGGCGGCAGGCCTCCTGGGATGAGGCCCTCACTCTGGTAGCCCAAAAGGTGAACGAGGTGCGGGCCAGGGACCCCAAGCTGGTCCTGTGGCAGAAGGGCAGGGGCAAGCAAGAGGCGTCTTATGATAAGGCTTTTGTACCAGCCATCGGGGCCACGGCGGTCGGGCATGGAAGCTACTGTTCGGACGCCGGGTACCGCGCCGCCGAATACACCATCGGCCCTCACGCCAACGCCAACCCGGACTTCCGCTACACGCGCTACATGCTGTCGTGGGGCTGGAACATCACCAACGCCGGCGGCAATAAGTTCTGCTGGCTCACCTGGAACCAGCAGATGTTGGCGGCCAAGGAGCGTGGCCTGAAGATCGTCGTCATCGACCCCTCGCTACGCGGCGCCGGTCCCTTCGCCGACGAATGGCTGCCTATCAAGCCGGGCACCGACCTGGCCCTCGCCCTGGCCTTGTGCAACGCCATCATCGCCCAGGGCACCATCGATAAGGAATACCTGACCAAGCACACCAACGCCCCCTTCCTAGTCCAGGGCGACGGCGCGTTCCTCCGTGTGAACAATAAGGAGCAGGTCTGGGATGAAGCCTCCGGGTCAGCCAAGGCCTTCGATGCTGCCGGCGTGAAACCAGCGCTGGAAGGCTCCTATAACGCGGAAGGGAAGGCGGTGAAGACCGCCTACCAACTTTTCAAGGAGCATGTCGCCCAGTACACACCGGAATGGGCCGCCGGCGTGTGCGACCTCGACGCCGCCGACATCCGGCGCGTGGCCAAGGAGATGGGCGAGAACGCCATGATCGGGAGCAATATAGTCCTGGAGGGGGTCTCGATTCCCTACCGGCCCGTCGGCATCATGGCCTATCACGTCTCCCAGCAGGAGCTTGGCTTCCAGTTCTACCGGGCCATGTACGCGATCATGATGCTGCTGGGCGCGGTAGAAGCTGTCGGTGGCCTCCGCATCGACGCTACATGGAAGGTACACGCAAACCACGAAGCGTTTGAAAAGGTCAAAATCAAGGACCCGCCGTATGACTACACCCTGGGTTCGAGCGAGTTCTTCCCCATCCGCACCGG
>JACPQI010000192.1 GCA_016190545.1 Chloroflexota bacterium | reverse complement strand
TTTGAGGGCCGTTCATGCATCCACGCGTAACCGGCTGGGGCAAGTACATCCCAGACCGCGTCCTCACCAACCATCAGCTTGAGCAGACGCTGGACACGTCCGACGAATGGATTGTGACGCGGACCGGCATCCGCGAGCGGCGCATCGCCTCCGACGTGGAGACGGCGTCCAGCATGGCGGCGCAAGCGGCGCGGCAGGCCCTGCGCGTCGCCCGCGTAGAGCCAGGCGACGTGGACATGATTATCCTGGCTACATCCTCGCCCAACAGCATCATGCCGGCCTGCGCCTCCCTGGTGCAGCGGGACCTCAACTCCCCCAGGGCGGCCTGCTTTGATGTGAACGCGGCCTGCAGCGGCTTCATGTACGCCCTCGCCGCCGCCTTTTCCTTCGTGCAAACTGGCGCCTACCGCAACGTGCTGGTGACGGGCAGCGAGGTCTACTCCCGCGTCCTGGACTGGGGCGACCGGGGTACGTGCGTCCTGTTCGGCGACGGGGCGGGAGCGGTCCTGGTCCAAGGCGCGGAGCGCCGGGCTACGGGTAAGGTCGGCATCGTCCTGGGCAGCGACGGCTCCCAGAGCGATTTGCTCCAGCTCCCTGGCATCGCCGACACGCCAGCCCGGCAACTGCTGAACGGCCACTACCATGTCCGTATGGACGGCAAGAAGGTCTTCAAGCTGGCGGTCACAATCATGGGCCAGGCCGCTTCCGAGGCCATCTCCAAGGCCGGCCTCACGCCGGAGCAGGTGGACCTCTTCATACCCCATCAGGCCAACATCCGCATCATCGATGCCATAGTCCGCTCGATGGGTCTTCCCCAAGAGCGCGTTTTCGTGAACGTGGACAAGTTCGGCAATACGGCGGCGGCGTCTATCCCCATCGCCATCAGCGAGGCGGTGGAGCAAGGGCGCCTCACGCCCGGCCAGCACGTGGTCATGGTGGCCTTCGGCGGAGGTATGAGTTGGGGCGCCATGGCCTTCCAGTGGTAACAACGCGCTAGCGATAAGGAAACTTGAGGAGGAAGGAGCAGCATGCAAGCTCAAGCAGTAGCAAGACCCGCCGTCCTGGTAGACGCCATTCTGCCTCGGAGCTGGGGCCAGTCCCGCGCCAGGCGACTGGCCGTTGACCTGGGCCTGATGATCGGTTTCGCGTGGTTCGTGGCCTTCTGCGCCCAAATCGCCTTCAAGACACCGTGGACCACCGTGCCCATCACCTTCCAGACTTTCGCCGTGCTGGTGACGGGCGGCTCTCTGGGCGCTTGGCGAGGTGCCGGCTCCCTGCTCATCTACATGCTCATGGGCATGATCAGCATTCCTGTCTATGCGCCGTCGCTTAGCCTTACCGGCAACTGGGACGGCCACTTCATCTTCCCCTGGAAGGGTACTGAGTCCCTGCCCTGGGACCTGTCCAGCGGCGGCTACATCGTCGGATTCATCCTGGCGGCCTTCGTCGCTGGTTACTTTGCCCAGAAGGCCTGGGACCGCAAGCCCTGGGGCCTTCTCTCCATGCTCACCGCCAACGCGCTCCTCTACATCCCCGGCCTGCTCTGGCTGGGCTACCTCATCGCCACCGATTGGCTGCATCCCCTCGCGCACAAGCCGCTCGGCGACCTCATCGCGGGCAGCGGCACAATAGACAAGACCTTCAAGGGCGGCCTCTACCCCTTCATCGTCGGCGACCTCATGAAGCTCTACCTGGCCACGCTGGTCCTGCCGGGGGCCTGGGCGCTCGCCAATTGGGCGCGGGGCCGCAAGGGAACGCCACAGGCCAAGAGCTAGACGCGCGCTATGGAGATAACCTGGCTCGGCCATAGCTGCTTCCGACTGAAGGGCAAGACGGCGTCCGTGGTCACGGACCCGTACGACGCCTCCATCGGACCTGCCCTGGGCAACCCGACGGCGGACATTGTGACCGTAAGTATGGAGACGCCGGCCCATAACTGTGCGGCGGCCGTCGGGCAGGCCCGTCGCGTCCTGCGCCGCCCGGGCGAGTACGAGGTCGCCGGTGTGACTGTCACCGGCCTCATCTTTCCATCGTCTCTTAAGGATGTCGACGCACCGCTGCGCAACGTCGTCTACCTGTTCGAGATGGACGACATGCGGCTCTGCCATCTGGGCGCCCTGGCCCATGTGCCCACGGAGAAAGAGGCAGCCGAGCTTGGCAGGGTGCACACCCTGATGGCGCCGGTGGGCGGCCACGGCTCCCTGGAGGCCAAGCAAGCCGCCGAAATCGTGCGGCTCATCGAGCCCAACGTGGTCATCCCCATGGGCTACAAGAGCAAGGCCACCAAGGCAGCCCTGGACCCCATCGACGGCTTTCTCAAGGAGATGGGCGTCAAGACTCCCACGACCCAGCCCAAGTACACCATCACTATGTCCAACCTGCCCAACGAGATGCAGGTGGTGGTATTGGAAACGCCCGTCAAATAGCCTCGCCAAAGCAACACCAGAGCGCCCCGATTCGGTCAACGGGGCGCTCTGCTATGTCTAAGGTCTTTGCGATAGGGCGAGTCTGTGCCAGCTAGGGCCTGCGGCCTGTGGCGGCGATGAGCCTGTCCTGGGGGCTAGCGTTGGCTGGCACTTGGGCAGGGGGACTAAAGGCGCCTGGGATGCCGGTAGGCGGCAGGGCTTGAGTGTAAAAGCTCAGGCATGTCTGGACCAGTTGGGGATCAATCCGGGTGTCCTGGCCGGTGGCCTTGGCTACGTCCCAACCATGGACCACAATATCGCCCAGGCCCATCATAAGCGCCGCCGAGCCCGGCATCTCTCCCATAGGCCCCTTTACCGTTTTCTCCAGGGCGCCGGGGCGCCGCGCTTCCTTGAGCACTGAGGCCGCGCCAGCGTCAAACCGCTCCACCGGGCTGTTGCCGGACGGTGCCTGCTCCGGCTGGCCGCTCAGGATGTGCGTGATGTAGGCTGTGGCATCGACCAGATGACTCATAAGTTGCTGGACATTCCACTCAGCGCACGGCGTGGGCTTCGCCAGTTGGTCCGGCTTGACGGCGGTCATGACTTTCCGCGCGTGCTTCGTCGCCGTTTCGAAGAGCGCTACCGGGTTAGTTACAGCCTGTTGTGTCACAGGACACCTCCCTTTATGAAATCAGAGTAGTGTAACACCGTCTTCAAAGAGGGGCAAACGGATGATCGAGGAGTCGGGGTAGCGGGGCAATATAGCGGGTACACTACGATTTGAACTATATGAGCGCGCTGGTGTGCCTTTACCGTGGGATACCGAGGGCCAGAAAGGAGACGCCTATGACTGACGTGGCAAGATCAATAGCCCTCTTTGTGGCTGCTGGACTGGCTGAAATTGGCGGAGGGTATCTCGTCTGGCTCTGGCTACGCGAGAACAAGTCCTTCCTTTTTGCGCTTGCTGCTGTGCCTATCTTGTTCTCTTACGGGGTCCTGCCAACCCTGCAAACGCCGCATTTTGGCCGGGTCTATGCCGCCTATGGAGGGGTCTTCGTCGTGATGTCGCTTCTTTGGGGGTGGGGGCTCGATGGACACCGCCCTGACCTTTTTGATGTGGTGGGTGCAGGGGTTGTGATTGCAGGAGTCAGCTTGATCATGTGGGCCCCGAGAGGCTGAGTAGGCTGCATGATTCCCCATGACAAATTGTCAAACCTACCTCGGCGCCAGGAGTGGGGAGGAGCCACTATCAGGAGTGGAGGGCGTCGTTCGTGATGAGCCTGTCGAACCACGAACGGACAGGCAATACCTGCATTGCTTCTGGACGGGGCTGCAGGATTGACAACCACGAAGACAGATGCCTATTATACGTGCGCAGGGCGGCAGGACCTGGTCGTGCGCTTGGGCTGGGTTGACATGTGGAACTCCCACCGGCTATGAAAGGAGGACTGTAGAGATGGCAACCGTAGAGCGAAAGGATATGGGCAAACCCGACGAGGCAAGGACCTTCGAGAAAGGGAAGGCAGAAGTGGTCAAGGTCGCAGGGGGCACCGTTGGCCGCCTCACACTCCAGCCCGGGTGGAAGTGGTCGCAGCACGTCAAGCCCATCGCCAAGACCCAGCTTTGTGAGACCACCCACTTCGCCTACCACATCTCTGGTCGGCTCCGCGTCCGGATGTCCGACGGCACCGAGCATGAAGTGGGGCCAGGAGAGGTGTCCTTTGTCCCCCCTGGGCATGACGCGTGGGTCGTGGGTAACGAACCCGTTGTGCTGATCGACTGGGGTGGCGCTACTACTTACGCGAAGCGCTAGGCAAGCTTCGGCAACTCGGCTCACCACGAACGGGCAGGTACGCTGCCCACAGACCGCCTGCCTACTCCTCCGGCGACGCGCTGCTGTTGGAGGAAGGCGACGTCGCCAGGCTCTTGAGCACGCGGCTCACCGGCTGGGACGGCACATCCGCCGTTACCACAGGCCGCCCCACGCCTTCCAGCAACACCCAGCGCACGGCGCGGCCCTTCACCTTCTTGTCCAGCTCAATGGCCCGCCGCACCGCGTGCAGGTCCACATCCGCGATGTGCAGGGGCAACCCGAACTTCTTCAGCAGCGCCCGTTGTCGGACGACCAGCTTCTGCGGCGTTACGCCCACCAGCCGCCCGATGCGGGCCGCGCCCATCATGCCGATGGACACCGCCTCGCCGTGAAGGAGTTGTCCATAACTAGTGGCCGCCTCCAGGCCATGAGCGATGGTATGGCCGTAATTGAGGATAGTGCGGCGCCCGCTCAACTCTTTTTCGTCCTCGCTCACCACCTGGGCCTTAATGGCCACGCTGCGCCACACCGCCTCCACCATACTGCCCTGCTCCAGCTTCAGCAGCGAGTCCGTCTCCTCTTCCAGGAAGCGACAGAACTCCTCGTCCGCAATGAGGGCGTGCTTGACCGTCTCCGCCCAGCCGGACCGCAATTCGCGCTCCGGCAGCGTCTTGAGCGTCGAGACGTCAGAGAAGACCAGGGCCGGCTGGTGGAAAGCCCCGATGAGGTTCTTCGCCTCTCGATGGTCCACCGCTGCCTTGCCGCCGATCGAGGAGTCCACCATGGAGAGGAGCGTGGTAGGCACGTGCACCAGGGCCATGCCTCGCAGGAAGGTGGCTGCCACGAAGCCCGCCAGGTCCCCCACTACACCACCACCCAGCGCCACAATGATGTGGCTACGTTCGGCGCGGTGCTTCACGAGCCAGTTATAGATTTGGGCGGCGGTCTTCAAGGTCTTGCTGGCCTCGCCCGGCTCAATGTCATAAAAGTCCACAGCGAACCCGGCGTTTTCAATCGACTCCATGACCTTGGCGCCGTGGTACTTGAACACCATGCTGTCGCTGATGACATAGGCTACCGGGCCCAGGCCCGTATCCCGCATCACAGAGCCGAGTTCGCCCATAATGTCCCAGCCCACGTATACGGGGTAGAAGGCGGACGAGGTCCGCACCAGCACGGAGGGGGCCAGGCGGACTCTGCTGCGCGGCTCTTCTTCCTGCGGCCGCGTCGATGGATGGGCATGGCGGCGGGCGGCATAACGCCAGCCCCGGATGACCTCCCGCGCCACCTCTTCCGGCCGCAAATCGTCCGTGTGGACGGTCCAGTCGGCGAGTGCGTAGTGCGGCTGCCGGTACTCCTTCAGCGAGCGGATGCGCGCCAGCGGGTCTTCGCTCTTGAGGAGGGGCCGCTCCCGTTCTGGGTGGGCCTTCAGCTCCTTCTTCAGCCGAGCGTAGAGGGTCTCTGGCCGCGCCTCCAGGCAAATGACCACGCCGTTGTCCAGCATGATCTGGCGGTTCTCCAGGTGCAGGACCGCGCCGCCGCCGGTAGCGACCACCAGCCGGCTGGAGCCGGCGAACCGCTTGAGCGCCCAGCGCTCGTAGGCGCGGAAGGCCTCCTCGCCGTCCTCGGCGAAGATGCGCGACACGCTCTTGCCCGCCAGTTCCACGGTCTCTTCATCCGTGTCCACATAGCGCCAGCCCAGACGCCGCGCGACCTCCCTCCCCACCACAGTCTTGCCCGACGTGGAGAAGCCGACAAGGAAGATGACCTCTTTTGCTGACACGACTGCCTTTCCCTGCCTAGGCGTCGTCCGGCGGGCGCTCATCGCCCGCCGTAGGCGGACCGCGCCGCCGCCGCAACGACTTCACATAGCTCTGATAGTTGCGCTTCGTCTCTTCCAGGTGGTCGCCGCCGAACTTCTCCAGGAACGCCCCCGCCAGCACAATCGCCAGCATCGCCTCGCCCACCACACAGCCCGGCGGCACCTGACATACATCGCTGCGTTCGTAATGGGCCTGCACCGCATCGCCGGTGACCAGGTCCACTGACGGCAGAGGCTTGCTTAGGGTGGAGATGGGCTTGACGGCGGCCCGCACCACAATCGGTTCCCCGTTGGACATGCCGCCCTCCAGGCCGCCAGCCCGGTTGCTCTTGTGGCTGAACGGCCACGGCGAATTTGCGGGCGCTCGCTCCAGCACATCATGGACGGCAGAGCCGCGCAGCCGCGTGTTGGCGAACCCAGGGCCTATCTCCACGCCCTTGACGGCGTGGATGCTCATGAAGGCCTGGGCGATACGCCCATCCAGCTTGCGGTCCCAGTGGATGTGGCTGCCCAAGCCCACCGGCATGCCAATGGCAATGACCTCAAAGATGCCGCCCAGGGTATCGCCAGCTTCCTTAGCTTTGTCGATGGCCTCGATCATCTTCGCTTCAGCGGCGGGGTCGGCGCACCGCACCGGCGATTGCTCCACCCGGTCCCAGTCCGTTCCCGGCCCCGCAGACTCGACGGCGATATCGCCTATCGAAAGCACCTGGGAGCGGACCGCCATGCCGAACTCCTCCAGCAGGCGCTTCGCCACGCCTCCCACCGCCACGCGGGCCGCTGTCTCTCGGGCGCTGGCCCGCTCCAAGATGTTGCGCACGTCGCTCTGGTTGTACTTGAGGATGCCGGGGTAGTCGGCGTGGCCGGGCCGCAGTCGCGTGACGGCCTTGGCGTCCTGGCCCGCCGCCAGCGGCTCCACGGCCATCGGCTCCTTCCAGTTCTGCCAGTC
>JACPQI010000189.1 GCA_016190545.1 Chloroflexota bacterium | reverse complement strand
GTCCTCACCAATAAGTACGCCGAGGGCTACCCCGGCAAGCGTTACTACGGCGGCTGCCAGTACGTGGACGAGGTGGAGGAGCTGGCCATCGCCCGCGCCAAGGAGCTGTTCGGCGCCGAACACGCCAACGTCCAGCCCCACAGCGGCGCCCAGGCCAACATGGCTGTCTACTTCGCCCTCCTCAAGCCCGGCGACACCGTGCTGGGCATGCGGCTGGACCAGGGCGGCCATCTCACCCACGGCAGCCCAGTCAATTTCTCGGGGCAATTCTACAACTTCGTCTCTTATGGCGTGAACCGGGAGACGGAGACCATCGACTACGATGAGGTGGAGGACATCGCCCGCCGGTCCAAGCCCAAGCTCATCGTGGCTGGGGCCAGCGCCTATCCGCGCACCACGGACTACGCCCGCTTCCGTCGCATTGCCGATGCGGTGGGCGCACAGCTCATGGTGGACATGGCCCATCCGGCGGGCATCATCGCCGCCGGGCTGCACCCGTCGCCCATTCCTCATGCCCAAGCCGTAACCACCACCACCCACAAGACCCTGCGGGGACCGCGCGGCGGCATGATTCTGGCCAGCGCCGAGCTGGGCAAGACCATCGACAAGCTGGTGTTTCCGGGCGTGCAGGGCGGGCCTCTCATGCACATCATTGCCGCCAAGGCGGTGGCCTTCGGGGAGGCCCTCAAGCCGTCCTTCGTCGACTATCAGCGCAAGGTGCTGGAGAACGCCCGCGTCCTCGCCACCGAGTTGCAGAAGCTGGGCTTGCGCATCGTATCGGGCGGCACGGACACTCACCTGCTGCTGGTGGACCTGCAGCCTATCGGCGTGACCGGCAAAGACGCCCAAGACGCCCTGGGTCGGGTGCGCATCACGGCCAACGCCAACGCCATCCCCTTCGACCCACGCCCGCCGCGCATCGCCAGCGGTGTCCGCCTGGGCACTCCTTCCGTCACATCGCGCGGCTTCGGACCCGGCGACATGCGCATCGTCGCCCGACTTATCCACCGCTGCCTTACCAACCTCGGCAATGAACCAGTGCAGCGAAATACGCTAGGCGAGGTCGAGGCGCTCACCAGCCGCTTCTCCGTCCCCGGCCTGGACGTGTGACGCGGGAGGCCGCTCTGGCCAAAGCGGGATTCCAAAGGCATGCTAAGCGACAAGGAGGTGCGCGATGGGCTTCTTTGCGATTCCCACGGCAGGCGGCATGTTTTTCTTTAGCGCCTGGCTCACTATGGTCTTCTGGGGCATCCTCGCTCCTGACCTGGGCCTGGCGACCATCAGCTACACCAAGGCGATGGTCGTCACCATTGCCCTGTGGCTGGTGGTCGCTCCCCTGGCTGCGGCCGTCGCCAAGCGGAAAATGTGGCAGTGGTGGGTTGACTAACGGGCCCACGGCGTAGGAGGAGCTGTCTGCCGGCGCATCTCTTAGAGGAGAAGAGCGATGGCAAGCAAAGAAAAACTTTTCTATATCGTACGGCTAGACTGGCTCGCGCCGGAGCGAGATGAGGAATTCAATCGGTTCTACAACCAGATGGTCATGCCCGCCACTCTCAAGCGCCCTGGCATCCTGCGTGGCGCCCGCTACAACGTGGTGGGGCAGCCCAGCTACGAAGGCTGGTCGGGGCCGGCTCGGGCCTACCAGTACCTCCACATCTACGAGTTGGAAGACTCCGAACGCGCGGTCCAGTCTTCCCTACTGCCCAATGAGCAGACCAAGGCGTTCCAGCAATGGCCCGGCGACCGGCCTTTCACCGATTTCATTACCGAGGTGCGGGCGGTCTACCGCCGCGTGGCGGGGGAACTGGACTTTCCTGAGCGAATCTATACCACAAGGCAGAACTGGCACGATCCCAACACCGTAGCGGACTGGGACAGGTTCTGGGCTACTGTCATCCTGCCCAACGCGCTGAAACGCCCCGGCATTCTCCGCGGGACGCGCCACGTCCTGGAGCGCGGACCCCTCTATAATGGGTGGGATGGCCCCTCCCGCGCCTATCAGTACTTCCACATCTACGAACTGGCCGACGACAAGGCTTTGGAGCAAGCGATGATTCCCGTGGCTCGCACTCAATCGCCCAGAGAGTGGTGGAGAGAAAAACCTCTCCGTGAAATGTTGGATGCCGTAAGGGCCGTATTTCGGAGGATTGCATAACACTGGGCCCGCAATCTGAATGCACCGAGGTGAACATGGTCGAGTCCTTCGAGTTCAAGCACCTCTTCTCCCCCATCACGATTGGCCCGATCACCCTGCGGAATCGTCTGATGACCACGGCCCACGAGGGTGGTTTCGTGGAGCCGGGGCCGGCGACTGGAGAGCCCGGCCATCACGGGGAGCGCTACGCGTACTACTTCGCCGAGCGCGCCAAAGGAGGCATCGGACTCATCATCGACGGGGTAGTGCAGGTGCATCCCACGAGCGCGTACAAGAGCCCGGGCTTTATGGGAGGCGCGTGGGACACCAAAAACGTGGTGCCCGGCTTCCGCCTCGCCACCCAGATGATTCACGAGCATGGGGCCAAGGTCTTCATACAACTGGGCCACGCTGGAGCCGACAACACGGGAATCGTCTCGTGGCACCCACCGCTGGCGCCGTCGTCCGTAGTCGCCCTCGGCGGCGTCGGCTTCAAGGAGACCTCCAAGGCCATGGAGATCGAGGAGATCATCGAGTACTTCGGCATCGGGGCGGAGAACGCCCGCACGGGCGGCTTTGATGGCATCGAGATCCATGCGGGTACCAGCTACCTCATCCACCAGTTCCTTTCTCCCCTGTGGAACCATCGCACCGACGAATGGGGCGGCTCTCTGGAGAACCGGATGCGCTTCATGCTCCGCGTGATCGATCGGGTGAGCCGGGTGACCCGAAACGATATGGCCCTGGGCATGCGGCTCACCATCGACGACCTGGTGCCTGCCGGGCTGTCCTTCGATGAGATGAAGGAGGTAGCGCGGAGGTTGGAGGCCACCGGGAAGGTCCACTTCATCGATGTCAACGTGGGCCACCACGGGCCGTTTCTCGTCAACCCGACGATGTACGAGCCCCACGGTGTCATGGTGCGGTACAGCGCCGCGCTGAAGAAGGTCGTGAACATCCCCGTGGTGGCGGTCGGGCGGATTGTGGACCCCCGAGAAGGGGAAAAGATTCTCGCGGAGGGCCAGGCTGACCTCATCGGCATGACCCGCGCCCACATCGCGGACCCCGAGATCGCGAACAAAGCCCGCGAAGGTCGCCTGGACGAGATTCGCCTCTGCACCGGCTGCTGCCAGCTCTGCATCGGCGTGGTGCCGCTGCGCATTCCCATGAGCTGCACCCAGAACCCCGCTGTTGGCAGAGAGAAGACGCTGGGCATAGGCACCCTGAAGATGGCCCCGAAGACAAAGCGGGTCCTGGTCATCGGCGGCGGTGTGGGCGGCATGGAGGCGGCATGGATAGCAGCAGCCCGGGGCCACCACGTCACGCTCTATGAAAAGAGTCTGGAACTCGGAGGGCAGATGAACCTGGCGGCCCTGCTCCCGGGAAGAGGAGAGAACAGGTACTACGTCGACTGGCGCAAGACCATGCTCAAGAAGCACGGCGTCAATGTGGTCCTGGGCAAAGAGACGACCGCTCAGGACGTGCTGCGCGAGGCCTCCGACGCGGTGGTCGTCGCCACCGGCTCCACACCCAGGCGGGACGGCCTCCAGCAAGTGACCGGAGCGCCCATCCCCGGTTGGGACTTGCCCCACGTGACCGTGGTGGACGAGATTCTGCTCGGCAAGGTCAAGGTAGGGCAAAAAGTGCTCATCCTGGACGAGGAGAACTTCATCAAGGCGCCTGCTCTGGCAGACATGTTGACCCGGCAGGGGAAAGATGTGGAGATTATCGACAGGCACTACTTCATGGGGTCGGAGTTGGACCCTATCACCCGCAACAGGGTATACAGAGTCATGGCAGAGCGGGGTTTCCGCTTCACGCCACAAAGCAGCCTCCTTACCATCGAAGAAGACGGCGCTACCGTGATCAATCTGGCGAACGGGGCCACGAGGAAAGTCGAAGCGGACACCGTCGTCCTCGTCACCGGCCGCATCCCCAACGAAGACCTTTACTTCGCCTTGAAGGGAAAAGTGAAGGAGCTGCACCGCGTTGGCGACTGCGTGGCGCCCCGGTGGGTCCATGCGCCCATCAGGGACGGCCACAAGGTAGGGAGAGAGCTCTAACGGCCAGACCTTTGGCGCGGGCGGAGGGATGGCCGAGCCGTGTTCTTATGACCGATGGCCTGTCTGGTTGCCTCAGCCCTGGCGGGACCAGTCATCGGCGAGGCTGAGGGCGAGGTGGACGAGTGAGCGGGTGGGGATGCCCGTGGCACCCTTGACGATGTAGCCGCGCTGGCGGTCAACGAAACGTACCCCAGCGATGTCCAGATGGGCCCAGGGAACACCCTGGGCGAACTCGGCGAGGAACCAAGCCGCGGTGACGGCGCCGCAGGAGCCAGCGCTGTTCTTGAGGTCGGCGACATCGCTGTTGTTGAGCTCGCGGTACTCCTCGAAGAGGGGCAGAGGCCAGAACTTCTCGCCGGCCGCTTCGCCCGCTTGGACGATGCGGTCGAGGAACTGCTTATCGGTTCCGAAGATGCCGGCGCAGACATCGCCAAAGAAGGAGGTCATAGCGCCGGTAAGGGTGGCGACATCGACGATCAGCGAAAGGCCCCGCGTGCTCTTGCCATAGGAGATGGCGTCGGCGAGCAGGAGGCGGCCCTCGGCATCCGTGTTGTCCACCTCCACTGTCTTGCCTCCGAAAATAGTGAGGACGTCGCCGGGCTTCTGGGCGGTGGCGCTCGGCATGTTCTCCGCCGACGGCAGGAGAGCGGTAACGTTGATGTGCGGCTTGAGGAGGGCGATGGCGCGGGTAGCGCAGAGGACGGCGGCGGCGCCGGCCATATCCGATTTCTGACGGGCCATGCCGCTGGCAGGCTTGAGCGAGATGCCACCCGAATCGAAGGAGATGCCCTTGCCCACCAGGCCCAAGATACGCTTTGGATGCTGAGGGTCGCCTTTGTAGATGAGGATGGTGAAGGTGGGTGGTTGAGCACTACCCTTGGCGACGCCCAGAATACCGCCCATCTTGAGATCCTCAAGCTGGGGCCGTTCCAGCACGGTGATCTCCAGCTTGCACTCGGCGGCGACCCGCCGGGCAGACTCTGCCAGCTTCGTGGGTGTCATGATGTTGGCGGGCTCGTTGACCAGGTCGCGGGCCAGGTTGGCGCTCTCGGCGAGGAGAAGGCCGGTGCGGACTCCCTGCTCCAGGGCGGGGAGACGCGCGGCGTCCCGCTCCACAATGAGCAGTTCCTCGACGTCGCTGTTATTGTCGCTTTTGCTCTTATGCCGAACGAAGCGGTAAGCGCCGAGGAGCGCGCCTTCGGCGATGGCCTGGGCACAGCGGGTGACATCGAGGCCGCCGATGCCCGCGCCGTGGACGATGGTGCTGACGCGCTTGGCGCCCCGTGCGCGGAGGAAGCGCAGGACTTCCGCCATCAGGACACGGGTGCTGTCGTACGTGAAGTCGCTTTGCTTGCCAAGCCCGGCGATGACGACACGGGCTGGAGTGGTCTTGCCAAAGGTGTGGAGGAGGGTGATTTCACCTTTCTTGCCTTTAGCCTCACCGGTGGCGATGACCTGCGTGATGGCGCCACCCAGGGCGTGGTCGACGGCGCCTGTAGCGCCGCCCGGTTGCGTGACGCCCTCGAAGAGGTTGATGACGGCTGCATCGGCTGGCTGACCTGCGATATCGCCCAGGACAACGCGGATGTTCATGGAGTCCTTTCCGGCCTGCGGCATGTAATTTCCCGTAGTGATTATCTAGAAAACTACAGGGGAGACGCAATAGGCAGCCTTGGCCTTCAGGGTCGACAGAGGCAGGAGACCCCTTTCTCACAGGAACAGAGTTCCCGTAAGATAAGCAGCATGGCGGTGAGCTTTCTCATTGAGCGGGGGGACGGCGGCGCGCGGGTAGGCGTGTTACGCACGCCGCACGGCGACGTGCCGACACCCGTGTTCATGCCGGTGGGCACGCAGGGCACGGTGAAGGCGCTGGGACCGGACGACCTCCGGGCTATCGGCGCAGACCTGGTGCTGTCCAACACCTATCACCTCATGCTGCGGCCAGGCGCGGACATCGTGCGGGAGGCGGGCGGGCTGCACCGCTTTATGGCCTGGGACGGCCCT
>JACPQI010000019.1 GCA_016190545.1 Chloroflexota bacterium | reverse complement strand
CGACGGCCTGAGGGTGGACGGCGTCGCGTCCATGCTGTACCTGGACTACTCCCGAAAAGAGGGCGAGTGGCTCCCCAATGAGTACGGAGGCCGCGAGAACCTGGAGGCTATAGCGTTCCTGCGCCGGTGCAATGAGGAAATCTACAGAAGACATCCGGATGTCCAGACCTTCGCCGAAGAGTCCACGGCCTGGCCTATGGTTTCCAGGCCCACGTCCATAGGCGGCCTTGGCTTTGGCCTCAAGTGGGATATGGGCTGGATGCACGATACGCTCCACTACCTGAGGCGCGACCCTGTGCATCGCACATACCATCATCATGAGCTGGCGTTCCGCATGGTGTACGCCTTTGCCGAGAATTTCGTGCTGCCGCTGTCCCATGACGAAGTGGTGCACGGCAAGGGCTCGTTGCTAGAGCAGATGCCGGGCGATGACTGGCAGCGCTTCGCCAACCTGCGCCTGCTGCTCGGCTACATGTACGGCCAGCCCGGCAAGAAGCTGCTGTTCATGGGTGGCGAGTTCGGCCAGAGGCGGCAGTGGGACCACGACCAGAGCCTGGACTGGCACCTGCTGCAGTATGCGCCGCACAGCGGGATAGAACGCTGGGTGACCGCGCTCAACAAGCTCTACTCCGCTGAGCCCGCCCTCCACCAGATGGACTCCGACCCTAACGGTTTCGAGTGGATAGACTGCAACGACACCCAGCAGAGCACCCTCAGCTTTATCCGGAAGGCGAAAACAGCCCAGAACGTGGTGCTGGTCGCCTGCAACTTCACGCCTGTGCCACGCCAAGGGTACCGCCTCGGTGTTCCGCGTGAGGGGATGTGGCGGGAGGCGCTGAATAGTGACGACCCGACCTTCGGCGGCAGCGGCCACAGCAATAAGGGTGGTGTCTCCACAACACGCGTTGCATTTCACGGCCACCCTTACTCCCTCGAGGTGATGCTGCCGCCATTGGCAGCGGTTTTTTTTAGATGGGAAAGACGCTGACCATGCCCGAACGCTACATCTGCATTCACGGCCATTTCTACCAGCCGCCACGAGAGAACCCCTGGTTGGAGAGCATCGAGCTGCAGGACTCCGCTTACCCGTACCACGATTGGAACGCCCGCGTCACCTACGAGGCCTACGCGCCCAACGCCGCGTCCCGTATCTTGGACGGGCAAAACCGCATCGTGCACATCATGAACAACTACGCCAAGACCAGCTTCGACTTCGGCCCCACGCTGTTGTCCTGGATGGAGAACAGCGCGCCCCAGACCTACCAGGCGATTCTCAGCGCCGATCGTCAAAGCCGGGAACAATTCTCCGGCCACGGCTCAGCTATGGCCCAGGCCTATAACCACATCATCATGCCGCTGGCCCAGCGGCGTGACAAGAGCACCCAGGTGGTATGGGGCATCAAAGACTTTGAGCACCGGTTCGGCAGAAAGCCGGAGGGTATGTGGCTGCCAGAGACGGCAGTGGACCTGGAGACGCTGGATATCCTGGCTGAGCACGGCATCGCCTTCACCATTCTCGCCCCGCACCAGGCGGCCCGTGTGCGGCCCCTCGGCGACGGCGCCTGGCAGGATGTGACCGGCGGGCGCGTCGACCCGACCATGGCCTATCGGCTGTGGTTGCCCTCCGGCCGCGCCATCGCCGTGTTCTTCTACGATGGCGCTGTTTCCCAGGCGGTGGCCTTCGAGCAATTGCTGTCCAGCGGGGACGCCTTTAGCAGCCGGCTGTGGGGCGCTTTCTCCGAGGCGCGGCCCTGGCCGCAATTGGTGCATATCGCGACGGACGGTGAAACCTACGGGCACCACCATCGCTTCGGCGAAATGGCGCTGTCCTACGCCCTCGCGCATATCGAATCGCACCAGGTATCCCGCCTCACCAACTATGGCGAGTATCTTGATCACTGTCCTCCGACTCATGAAGTGGGCATTATCGAGAACACATCGTGGAGTTGCGCCCACGGCGTGGAGCGCTGGCGGAGCGACTGCGGCTGCAATACCGGCCACAATCCTTCCTGGAAGCAGAGGTGGCGGGCGCCTCTGCGGGAGGCCCTGGACTGGCTGCGGAATGAGCTTGCGCCACGCTATGAGCAACATGCAAACCCCCTGCTCCGGGACCCATGGCAAGCCCGCGATGAGTATATCCAGGTGGTGCTGGACCGGTCTCCCAAAACAGTAGCCGACTTCTTTGAACGGCACGCGCGCCACCCTTTGACGGGACAGGAAAAGGTGCAGGCCCTGAAGCTGCTGGAGATGCAGCGCCACGCTATGCTCATGCATACGAGCTGCGGTTGGTTCTTCGACGACCTCTCCGGCATCGAAACGGCGCAGGTGCTGCAATATGCAGGCCGTGCAGTGCAACTGGCCCAGCAGCTTGGCGGCGACGGTATCGAGGAGCGATTTCTCCAGTTGCTTGAGCGGGCCAAGAGCAACGTTGCTGAACAGCGAGACGGCCGGTACCTGTATGAAACGAAGGTGCGGCCGGCGATGATCGACCTCCCGAAGGTTGTCGCTCACTATGCCGTGAGCTCTCTCTTCGAGGCCTACGGTGCACAGACCAGGGTGTTCTGCTATCAGGTCGAAAGACAGGCATATTCGTCCCTGGAAGCCGGCAAGGCTACGATGGCCGTGGGGCTGGCGCGCGTGACGTGCACGATCACCCAGGAGTCGGGGGACTTTAGCTTCGGCGTCCTCCACCTGGGCGACCACAATCTAAGCGGCGGCGTGCGCGCGTTCTCCGGGCAAGAGGAATACCAGCGAATGGCGCAGGAGGTGACCGCCAGTTTCTCACGTGCCGACCTTCCCGCCACGCTGCGGCTGCTGGACAGTCACTTTCAGTACCTCACCTATTCGCTCAAGTCTTTGTTTCGGGATGAGCAGCGGAAGGTGCTGCGTCAGGTCCTGAGCGACTCGTTGGCGGAAGCGGAGGGGGTCCAGCGCCAGCTCTACCAGCACCATGCTCCCTTGATGCGGTTCTTGCGGGACGTAGGCATATCGGCGCCACCAGCCTTCCAAGCGGCTGCAGAGTTCGTCCTCAATACGGACCTGCGCCGGGCAGTTCTGGAGCCGGAGTTTGATGTCAATCAGGTACGTGGGCTGCTCGGCGAGGCGCACCTGGTAGGAGTTGAATTGGACAAAGCGGGCATCGCCTACGCGCTCGGCCAGACGGTGGAGCGGCTGCTGGACGCACTGCGCGCCACGCCCGGAGACCCTGACCCCGTGCAACAGCTGGAGCGACTCGTGGAGCTCATCCAGTCGCTCCCCTTCAGTGTGGACTTGTGGCAGGCGCAGAATGTCTACTACGAGGTATGGCAGACATTGGACGAGGCGGCCCAACACGATGACGAAAAGGCCCAAGCGTGGCAGCGCTCCTTTCCCGCTCTCGGGCGGCGCTTGGGCTTTCGAATCAATAGCCCCACGGCATAACCTAGCGCCGCTTGCGTCGCTCTAGCAGGCGCTCCTGGTGTGCTTGCAGGTCCTCGCGCTTCAGGGCAAGAGGCTTGGCGACGGTGGAAAGCTTCCTCCCCCAGGTGATGAGACGGCGCGCCCATAGCCAGCCTATAGCTGCCAGAGCCACTGTGCCCATGACACCCAACACCGCAAAGTAGCCCCACCGCCACTTCAGTTCCGGCATGTTCTCAAAGTTCATTCCATAGATGCTTGCTACGAGGGCTAGGGGAAGGAAGATGGCGGCGAAGATGGAGATTACCTTCATCGTCTCGTTTTGGCGGTTGGCGATTGATGAGAGGTAGATGGTGATGGCGCTCTCGGTGCGTTCGCGCAGGCCCTGGTTGAAGTCCTCCAGCCGCACTAGGTGGTCATAGACATCTCGATAAAAGAACAAGGCCTCCTCACGGATGAGCGGGAATTCACGGCGGCTCAACCGGTTGAGGACCTCTCGCTGGGGAGCGAGGATACGGTGCAGGCGAAGGGCAGACCGCTTGAGATTCAGGATGGCCCGGAGGGTCGACTCCTGCGGCTGGAGAATCGCTTGCTCCTCAATGAGGTCTGTCTCTTCGCTCATCCTGTCGATAGCGGGCAAGACATTGTCGACGATGGCATCGATGAGTGCGTGGGCCAGCATATCAGCGCCCTGTTTCATAGGTCGTCCATCGTCTTCTACGCGCCTCGCGACGGCATCGACGGCGACGAGGGGAAAGTTATGGTTGCTGACAACAAAATGGGAGCCGAGGAAGAGGGCCAGCTCCGTCGTCTCAACGATGTCAGACTGCTGTGAGTAGCTTACGCCCTGGGCAACGATGAAAAGGTGATCAGAGAACACATCGACTTTTGGCGGGTGAATCTCAGGACTCACGCAGTCCTCAATAGCCAGATGGTGGAACGTGAACACTCGGGCGAGGAATTCGCCGTCGGCCGGTGTAGTGTCGTAGATATCCACCCAGAGAAGGCCCTGTTTAGACTGGAACGCCTCTTGTATCTGCCGTTCCTCAAGATTGCGGCGCAGTTGGCCGTCGGCGCCCATCCAATACGCCTTGTAGGGCATGGCAGCCTCCTTGAACGCGCCTGGCGCCAATCCTCTTCACGCCCAGGCGCTGTGTGCGAGTTGCCCTATGACTATGTGGAGAAGAGTTCGGCCCCCCTACACTCCGGGTAAATGCGGCGGCGCTTGATGCGCCACGTGCCATCTTGCTTTACCAGCCGGTCCACGTAGCTTCCCATGGTACCGATGTAGGGGCCGCTTTTGCTGTTGGTGACCCGCAACAAGTAGGTCTCGGAAGAAGCGGTATCTCCGGTGACGGTGACGAGGGGCATGGTCTGGATGTGCTTATCGTAGCGGACTGGCGGCTTGGCGCGTTCCGACAACAGACGGGCCAGGGCTTTGCGGCCCTGCTCGTGGCGCACACGCTGGCCCTGATCGAACACCTCCAACTCTCCGTCTTCCGCAAACACGTCCGACCATTCGTCCTTCAGGCCGTAGTCAAAAGCACGGCTGTAGCGATGGATGGTCCTGAGAACGGAAAGCTCTGACTCTAGTGCCTCCACACGCTTTTGCAGGTCTGCAACAGTGGCTTGCTTCTGGGCCATGTCAGTCTCCTTCTTCATGCTAAGTCAGCGCCCGATTCTGGGCGAGGCTGCCCGATTGTAGCCCGGTGCACGAAAGCGTGTCAAACGGAAGGCACACGGAAAGACAGTGGAGAAGAAGACGCCAGAAGGTCTAGCTGCCCGTTGCGATCCGCTTCGCCGCAGCGCCTTTCAATAATGATATTAAGTATCAGAAAAATCTCCGGTCTTCGCCGAAAGGCTCCAGGCCCCACGGCGCTATTGAGCTCCCTGAGCGCTTGATGGATTGTCCCGGAGGACTGTGTATTCATAACAAATGGTATAGTATCAACGCTTCAAGACACGGAGGCGGCTTGTTGACAGAGGGAAATGCGGCTGCTATACTTTTGCCTACAAAATGACACTGAGTCTCATATGGTATCGCACCTGGATATTGAGCACAAGCTAGAGGACTCCGGCTACCGCCTGACTTCAAGCCGCCGCCGGTTGCTGGAGGCGCTGCTGGCCCGGGAAGAGGGCTTCACCGCCGAAGAGCTGGTGGCGGAGGCCACAGGCGTGGGTCGGGCCACAGTGTACCGCACCATTCGACTCCTGGTGGAGCAGGGCGTCCTGTGCAAGCTGTCCCTGGAGCAGGGCGCGCCCCGTTACACAGTCTCCCGCATGGCCCATCATCATCATCTGGTATGTGTGAGCTGCGGAATGGTCCGAGAGTTCCGCCAGAACATCATCGAGAGGGTGTTGAAGGGCCTGGAGACAGGCGAAGCTGGCAAGGTCGTCGGCCACCGGATCGAGGTCTATGTGCTGTGCTCCGGGTGCCAGAGGGCTACAGCGAAGGGCAAAGGCCCGGCGCGGCATGTAGGCAGTCACAACCACTGAGAAAGTGTTCCCGCCAACATGACCCGTGGGAATCGCATAATTGGGTGAGACCAAGTCTCAATAGAGAAGAGTCTGGAACATGAAGCCCCCCCACCTATCTCGTCTCTTGGCAGTCTCGTGTGTAGGCATGCTGGCGATGGCGATGGCAGCGTGCAGTTCAAGCGACGGTGAGGCTCCGGCGGCCTCGTCTGCGACCAATTTGTCTATCGTCACCACCATTTATCCGCTGCACTACCTGACACAGCGCATCGGCGGCGACCAGGCACAGGTGGCGAACCTCGTCCCAGCCGGCACGGAGCCTCACGATTGGGAACCCACGCCCCGCGACATTGCGTCCATTCATCGGGCGAAGCTGTTCGTTTACAACGGAGTGGGGCTGGAGCCCTGGGTGGACCGCGTGCGGCGCGATGTGCCAAGCGACAGCTTGCGGATTGTCGACGCATCCACATTAGTAGTACTCATTGACGGCGAAGCGGACGCGCATGAAACTGAGGAACAGGCAGGCGAGAACTCTGATGCGAGCAAGGACCCCCATGTCTGGCTGGACCCGAGCCGCTATGCTCAGCAGGCGGAAGCCATAGCATTGGCAATGACGCAGGTCGACCCTGCAGGCGAGGGTACTTACACCGCCAACCTCAAGGCGTTGCAACGAGACCTGGCGGACTTGGAGCAGGAGTTCAGGACGGGACTCTCTTCTTGCAAGCGGAACGCCATCGTCACATCTCACGCCGCCTTCGGGTACCTGGCGGACCGCTTCGGGCTGGTTCAGCTCGCCGTGTCCGGGCTTTCCCCTGAGGCGGAGCCGAGCCCGGCCCGTTTGAGGGAGATTGTGCGGGAGGTGAGGGCCATCGGCGCCACCCACATCTTTTTCGAGACGCTGGTGACTCCCAAAGTGGCCCAGACCGTTGCGCGGGAGGTGGGGGCCCAGACGTTGGTCTTGAATCCGCTCGAGGGACTGACGCAAGAGCAGGTGCGGGCCAATGAAAATTACCTTACACTCATGCGTAAAAACCTGGCCAATCTCAAGGTGGCGTTAGCGTGTCAACAATGACGGATGGACAAGCGCCGGCGGTCGCTTTCGAGGGAGTGACCTTCGGCTATGGCCCCACGATAGCGGTGGAAGACATCACTTTCTCCATTGCGCGTGGCGACTTTGTCGCTCTCATCGGCCCCAACGGCAGCGGCAAGACTACACTCATCAAACTCGCCATCGGGCTTGAGCAGCCGCAGCGGGGCCGGGTCTTTCTTTTCGGTCAGGAGGTAAACCGTTTCAAGGGGTGGCGACGAGTGGGTTACATCCCCCAGTACGCCAGCGCTTTTCGTGTGCGCTTTCCCGCCACGGTGGGCGACGTGGTCGCTCAGGGGGCCTATACGGGGCTTGACCCGCTGGCCCTGTTCCGCACACGCATCGCTGAGCCGGTTGAGGACGCGCTCCACATGGTGGGCATGTGGGACCTGCGCGGTCGTCTCATCAGCGAGCTATCCGTGGGACAGCAGCAGCGGGTGCTCGTTGCGCGGGCGCTGGTTCGCCAGCCGGAACTGCTCATTCTCGACGAACCCACGTCCGGCGTGGACAAGTCAGGCCAAGAGCAGTTCTATACGTTGCTGCGCCGTCTCAGGGAAACGCGGGGCACGACTGTTGTGCTCGTCTCTCACGACGTAGGCGTGGTGCTGCACGAGGCGAACAAGGTGGCGTGCATCAACTGCCGCTTGCAGTCCTATACCAACGCCAAGGAGGTGACGGACGGTGACCTCTCCCGGCTCTACGGCCACTCCGTAGACCTGGTGATCCACCGCCACGACTAGCCCATGCCGGAGATCTTCCAATATAGCTTTATGGTGCGTGCGTTCATCGCGGGGGGCGTCATCGGCTGCGTTGCGCCTCTGCTCGGCACGTTCTTGGTGCTACGACGGCTCTCCCTCATCGCTGATACCCTGGCCCACGTGGCGATCACCGGCGCCGCCATCGGCCTCTTCCTTGACCGGTACCCGGTTATGGTGGCGGTAGTGACGTCCGCCGTCGCCGCTATTGCGTTGGAGCGGCTGCGCACGACACGCTTGCTGTCGGGCGACAGCGCTCTGGCCCTCGTCCTCTACACCGCGCTCGCCCTGGCCCTGGTGCTCATCAGTCTGGGCGACGGCCTGAACATAGACCTGTTTACCTACCTGTTCGGCAGCATCGTGACGGTAGGAAAGGGGGATGTGTGGGCGACGGCGGGCCTGGGCATTGCCGTGGTGCTGCTCGTGTGGCTGCTCTATAGCGAGCTGGTCCATTCGACGTTCGATTCAGACCTGGCAAGAGTCGCGGGTGTGCCCGTGCAGCGCACCAACCTAGCCCTGGCGGTCCTGACTGGCGTGACCGTGACCTTGTCTATGCAGGTTGTGGGCGGGCTGCTGGTCGGTGCCCTCATCGTTTTCCCCGTGCTCGCCAGCCTGCAGCTTGGACGGGGCTTTCGCACCACGCTGGCGGCTGCGGCCGTCATCGGCGTGGCGAGCGTCTTCGTGGGCCTGACAGTCTCCTACTACCAGGATGTGGCGGCAAGCGGCGTCATTGTGCTGACAGCCCTCACGGCGCTCATCTTCACGACCGCTGTGCACGGAGTAGGAGCGCGCCTGAGCCGGAGCGGCAGCCGTCCCTTTGTCCCTCGTTAGAGCAGGCTCTCCGGAGCGCTGACGCCGTTCTGGTAGCTATTCTTCAGGTATTGCATGAGCATTCGCTGGGCGTTGAAATAGGAGCCGTTGAGGGCGATGGCCGAGCGCATGACCTCCGCGTAGGCGTCGGGCCGTTGGTGGTACATAGGGAGGATGACCCGCTCCAGCCTGTCGTAGAGGCTGGCAGCCTCCTTTGCATAATTGCTTTGGGCCTCCGAGTCCTCATCGATGGCCCAGCCGGTGACGCCCTCCACATGGCCTTCCACCCACCAGCCGTCGCGGATGCTTAAGCTGGGCACGCCGTTGAGGGCCGCCTTCATGCCGCTGGTGCCGGAGGCCTCTTGGGGTTTCTCCGGCGTGTTGACCCAGAGGTCCACCCCTGAGCAGAAGTACTTGGCCAGGGAGATATCGTACTCCTCCAGGTACAGCACGCGCACGGCCTCACCCATGACGGCCGCTGTTTCAAAGGTGCGACGGATGAGGGCTTTGCCGGCGTCATCGCGGGGGTGGGCTTTGCCACCGTAGAGGATTTGGATAGGGCCTACCGCCGACGCCATGCGCCGCAGCCGTTCGGGGTGCGACAGGAGCAGGTGCGGTCGCTTATAGGCCGTCGCCCGCCGGGCGAAGCCCAGGGTCATGGCCTTGGGACTAAGCCGGATGCCGGTGCGGCGGTGTACCTCCGCCAGCAGGGCGTACTTGGCCTCCATGTGGGACTGGCGGATTTCATCCAGCGGGATGGCCGTGGCGTAGCGCAGGTAAAGATTGTCCGTCCGCCATTGGGGGATGAAGCGGTCAAAGAGTCGTTGGAACTGGGAGGATGTCCAGGTGAGCGCATGGACGCCATTGGTGATGGAGCCGATAGGATGCTCCGGGAACATGCTGCGAGAGGTCTCCTCGTGCCGCATAGAGACGCCGTTCACGTAGCGGGAGAAGTGAAGGGCGAGATAGGTCATATTGAGGTCGCCGTTGGCGCTGCAGCCACTGGCCTGCAAGACCTCCACATGGTCTGGGCCCAGCACACGGCGCACCAAGTCCAGGGGGAAGCGGTCGTGACCGGCGGGGATGGGTGTATGGGTAGTGAAGACGCAGCTCTGCCGCACCGCTTCCTTATCGGCGGCGGTGGCGCCACGCGGGAGCCGTCCGTTGACCAGGTCTTCAAGCAGGGCCAGGGTCAGGAGAGCGGAGTGCCCTTCGTTCATGTGGTAGACCCCGATCCGACTGTAGCCCAGGGCCCGCAGCATGGCAACGCCGCCGAAGCCTAATACCACCTCCTGGCACAGACGGTATCGGTCGTCGCCGCCGTAGAGCTGGGAGGTAAGCTCTCGGTCCCAGGGGGTGTTCTGCGGCAACGCCGTATCGAGAAAATAGACTGGCACGGTGTGGCTTGAGACACCGCGCACCAGGTAGCGCCAGGCCCGTACCTGCACAGGGCGTCCTTCAATGCTGACAGTGATAAGGGGCAGGAGCGGCTCCAGGCGGTCTTCCGGTCTCCACAGGTAAGGGCTTTCATACTGGTTCCCGTGGGAGTCCAGCCGCTGGCAGAAGTAGCCGCTGCGGTGCAGCAGCGTCACCCCCACCAAGGGGACACCCAGGTCCGCCGCCGCGCGCACGGTGTCCCCGGCAAGAATGCCCAGCCCCCCGCTGTAGGTCGGGATAGCTGCATCCAGGCCTACTTCCATGGTGAAATAGGCGATGACTTGCGGGTGGCTGTAGGACCTAAACATAGGGACCTGCAAAGACTCCGGCACCGGAACGCGCGTCACCCAATGCTCGCGGCATCAGCCTGCCTGGCGTTTGCTCTACTCTCCCATCTATTACCATACGATGCCGACAGGATAATGTCAGCCGAGGAGCTGCCCTTGGAGCGCAATCGTCACGGGGCCTGACTGGCGAACGTGTGTACTTGCGTACAATTGATAAGCGATTGTGCATGCGGTATGCCAACGTAGGGTACAAGCTTAGCAGAGGCCTGCCGCACAACGCAAGGCGGGAACCTTGAACCACTGCGGGCTTTTCTGCAAGCTGCGAAGGGCGCATGAAGGAGGAACAGGCAATGAACGAACGACAGGCTCGAGATTTCGTCGCCCGCTCACACCGTGGGGTGCTGGCTACTCTCAAACGCGACGGGCGCCCGCAACTTTCCAACATCGTGTACGCCCTGGACCGCGACGGGATCATCAAGATCTCAGCCACGCGCACTCGGGCCAAGACCCTGAACCTTCGACGTGACCCTCGGGCATCCCTCGCGGTGCAGGGCGAGCATTGGGGCGAGTACGTGGTCGTGGAGGGCACAGCGGCAATCCAGGAAGGGAAAGGAGTGCTGACTGATCTGCGGCGGGTCTATGAAATGATTGCGGGAACGCCGCATCCCAACTGGCAGGAGTTCAATGAGGCCATGGTGCGCGACCAGCGGTTGCTGCTCGCACTTACTATCGACCGCCTTTACCCTGTGGATAGATAGGCATCTATTATCGCGTTAGCGCAGAGCGGGCAGGACGCGCTTCTCCCATAGACGAAGAAACGCTCCTTGCCGGGACAGCGCAGTATGATCCAGAGTTGGCGCTCTTTGTGGGCTGCTCCTCGTTACCTGGCTTCTGACTTGACCAGGCCCACCACGTTCCCTTCCGGATCGGCGAAGAGGGCGAAGGTGACCATGTTGGGGATTTCAGTCGGGGGCATAATCGTTTTGCCGCCCAACTTCTCTGCCTTCTTGAGTGTTGCGGCGAGGTCGCTTACCTCAACATAGAAGGTGGAGCCGGGATGGCCGCCCGACCCCTCCGGGCCGTGGCCGCCAATGCCGCCACCGATGGCACCCTTCACGCCGGTATCGACCAGTCCGTAGTTCATTGGGTTGTTGGCGTTGACCGTCCATTCAAACAGCTTTTGGTAGAAACCCTGGAGCTTTTTGCCGTTCTTGCCAACAATCTCGAAGTGGACGACGGGGTTCGGCATGAGTGTCTCCTTTCTTGCGACTCTTGTTGCCAATAGGGTCGTGCGGCCCAGTCCGGGTACGTCCTGTGATGCTGCTTGGCTTTATCGGGCTTCTTGTCTGGGGGATTGATGGCCTTTATGAATACGCCGCGACCGGGAGCATGGATGCCTCCCATGCGGCGACGCCACCCACCAGGTCGGCCACGTCTTGAAAGCCGTGCCGCGCCAGAATGCTGACGGCGATGGAGGAGCGGTAGCCGCCCGCACAATGCGCGATGATGCTGCGGTTGCGCGGCAACTCGTGGAGGCGTTCCCGGAGGCGCCCCAACGGGATGTTGCAACTATCTTCTATCCGCTTCTCTCTCCATTCGCGTTCACTGCGCACGTCCAAGAGGAAGGGGACCTTGCCTTGGGCCATCTGCTCAGCCAAGGTTGGGGCGGTGATCCGCTCCGTCCTCGTCAGCACGCCGGGGTGCGGGGCCAGCGCTTCCATGCCACCCTCAAGGTAGCCTTCCACATGGTCGGCGCCGATGCGGCCCAATCGGCGCGCGGCCTCCTCCTCGCGCCCCGGCTCAGAGATGATGACAATGGGCCGGTCCAGGTCAAGGAGCGCGCCTGCCCAGGGAGCGAACTGCCCGCTCAGGCCGATGTTGATGCTGCCTGCCAGGTGCGCCCCGGCGAACTCGCTGGGGTCCCGCACGTCGAGCAGACAGGCGCCAGCGCGCTGGAGGTCCAGGACGTCTCGCAATGAAAGGGGCTTCAGCCGCTGTCCCAGCGCCGGGGCTAGGGTCGCCCGCTCACGACGGTTCAGCATGGCGTCGTGGGCGAAGTACTTCGGAGCCTCCGTCTGGTCGGTCATGACCAATCGGATGAACGCCTCCTTGCTCATAGGCTGAAGGGCATAGTTGTAACGCCGCTGGACACCGATCGTGGAGACCGTTTCTGTGCTCAGGTTCTTCCCGCACAGGGACCCGGCGCCGTGGGCTGGGTAGACCAGTGTATCGTCAGGGAGCGCCAGCAGCTTATGGTGCAGCGAATCGTACAGCATACCAGCCAGCTCCGCAGCCGACACACCGACCGAGGCCAGCAGGTCGGGCCTGCCCACGTCGCCGATGAATAAGGTGTCACCGGTAAGCACGGCATGGGGCCGCGCAGTGCTTTTCTCCAGGTCATAGACGAGGAGCGAGACCCCTTCCGGCGTGTGGCCTGGTGTTTTCAGTGCGACCAGCTTCACCGACCCGAACTCGATGACGTCACCGTCATGGAGCGGCGTGAAGGCGTAGTCGGCCTGGGCCTTGGCGCCGAGGTAGACGGTGGCGCCAGCCCGCTCACGCAGCTCCAGGTGTCCGGCCACGAAGTCGGCATGGAAATGGGTCAGCAGAACGTGGCGGATGCGCAGGCCCATCTGGGCGGCGTCCTCAAGGTACTGGTCCACATCCCGCTGGGGATCGACGACAAATGCGGTCTGGCTTGTCGTGTCTCCAATCAAGTAGGAGGCGTGGGCCAGGCAACCGAGGTAGTACTGTTTGAGGATCATGGCTGAAACTCCCCGTCCAGGGGGAGTTGCCATTGTAACACCTAGGTCAACGCGCCTTCCTGCCCCAACCGCTTCAGATTGGCACCCGAAATGCCCAGCACCTCGCGGAAGACGAACTCGTTGTCCTGGCCGAGGGGCGGCGCATGTCGCTCGATGCGCGGCGGCGTAGCCGACAGCTTCCACGGCGGGTTCTGCACGACGACGCGCCCCGCTTTCGGTTGGTCAATTTCCAGCGCCAGGTTGCGCTCGTTGAGGTGTGGGTCGGTGAAAAGGTCTTTGTTGCTGAACGACGGCATGGCGGCCACGCCCGCCGCCTGCAGACGACGCATAAGGTCATAGCAATCGAAGGCGCAGGTCCAGGCTTCGATATGGCGGTCCAGCTCGTCCTGGTGCTGCCACCGTCCCGCCATGGTGTCGAAGCGGGGGTCTCGCGGCCAGTCCGGGTCGCCCATGACCCTGCGCAACGCGCTCCACTCCTTGTCCGTCCCCACGGCGATGCTGATCCAGCGGTCCTCGCCCTGGCAGCGGTAGCAATTGTGGGGCGCCATGCGCACATCCCGGTTCGCCGCGCGGCGCTGAACGCGGCCCGTGGCGGTGTAGTCCAGGAGCGAGTCGCCTATGAGCACGGAGAGGGCCTCGGTGGAGGAGACGTCGAGGTGCTGCCCGCGCCCGCTCACGAGCCTGTGGTGCAGGGCCACAATGATTGCCAGGGCATTGGTGACCGCGCCCAAATAGTCCGTTGTGAGACGGAGTTGCGATGGGGGGCTATCCGGGTAGCCTGTAAGCTCTCCTAAACCTGCCGCCGCAGCGAACAGCGGCGCGTAGCCCGCCACCTGGGCCTCCGGGCCAGTCTGTCCCCGCGTGCTGCTGGAGAGCATCACCAGGTCGGGCCGCTCCTGGGAGAGCGTGGCGTAGTCCAGGCCAAGCCGCTGCATGACGCCGGGCCGGAAGTTCTCCACCACCACGTCGCTGATGCGCACCAACTGCTTCGCAATCTCCACCGCGCCCGGATGCTTGAGGTTGAGGGTGACGCCCAGCCTGTTCTGCTCCATGTCGAAGAAGGCGGGGCTCTCGTCTGGGTCAACGGGCTTCTTGGTCACCGGATGGACCACGGTGCGGTGAATGGCGATCCGTTTCCGGCTCTCCACGCGGATGAGCTCCGCGCCCAGGTAGGAGAGGAGGCCGCTGGCACAGTAACCGACGATGCCGTTGGAGAAGTCGATGATGCGGATGCCGGCGAGGGCATTGGGCGGGCTGGTCATGGGTGCTGGTGCCGCTTGGAGAATTCCTCGGCCCCGCGGAAGCCGCCGGTCTCGCCCAGGAGGGCCGTCCACGCCAGATAAGAGTAGTCGAGCGCCCCTTGATAGTCCATATCCACCGTGGCGTCGATGGTCACCTTGGCCATGCGCAGCGCCTTGGCGTTCATGGAGGCGATGACCTTGGCTAGCTCTTTGGCCCTGCTCAAGTACTCGCTCGGCGGGTAGACGTGGTTGGCGAAGCCGATCTCCACCGCTTTTCTCGCGTCGATGGGTATGCTGGAGTACACCATCTCTTTCGCCCACGACGGTCCCACGATGCGGGTGAGCCGAGGGGTGACGCCGCCGCCGCCCATCCGGCCAATGTTTTTCATGTGCATGTCACTGACCTGGGCCGTCTCCGACAGGATGCGAATGTCAAAACAGCAAGCCAGCTCGATGCCGCCGCCGGTGCACACGCCATCGATGGCGGCTATGGTGGGCTTGCCCAGGCGTTCGATGCGGCGCAGCGTCTGCCGCAGGCCTTTGGCGCTGATGCCTTGCTCCGTGTAGAGCGACTCGATCTGAGTCAACACATCCGGCTCAGCCTCGAGCAGCCGTAGCGGGCCTCCCTCCACGAGGTCTTTAAGGTCGGCGCCGGCGCAGAAGCAGGGCCGCCCGTCGGAGCGGGGCGCGCCGGTCACCAGCAGCACGACGAGGCTGTCGTCTCGTTCCATCTCGTCCAGGACCTGGTTCAGGTCTTTGACCAATTGGGCCGAGATAGCGTTCATGCTCTTGGGACGGTTGAGGGTTACGGCGTAGACACCGGCGTCTTTCTCTGTGAGCAGCGTCTCAAAAGCCATTGTTGTCCTCCGTGGCTCGCCTAGCCGACTACTTGAACTGGGGCATCACGTCTTTGGCCATGATCTCAATAGCCTTCAGGCTGTTGGCGAGGCCAGGCGGGCCGCCCTTCACTCGCTGGTTTCCGCCTATGTGCACGATGCCGGCCTCCTGGTAGCGGCGGAACACGGTGGCGATCTGGTCCGGGTTGCCTTGGTACAAAGGCGCTGGACCTTTGTCCAGGCCGAACACCTGTGGTTCCCCCTTGCCTTTGGCGTCCATATCGAACACAATGCCGCTGCTGCAGGAAAGGGTCAGCTCCTGGAAGGGGCGCTTCTCTAGCTGGCAGTACTGCTTGAGCTTCTTGATTCCCGCCGCGATCTTCTCCGGGGTCTGGGGTGGGGAATGCCAGCCGGTGCCCAGACGCGCCGCTCGCAGGAGGGCCGCATCGCTGCTGCCCCCGACCCAGATGGGGAGAGGCTGTTGCACCGGCCTTGGCTCGAACTTGAACCCAGAGAAGCGGAACCACTTGCCTTCAAAGGACGGGTACTCCTTTGACCATAGCTCTTTGTAGATGCGAAGGTGCTCGTCAGTCAGCGCTCCCCGCTGCTCGGAGGTGGGCGCGCCCAGCAGGTCCATCTCCTCCCTGAGCCATCCTACGCCTGTACCCAGGATGAACCTGCCGTTGGAGAGGCAGTCCAGGGTGG
>JACPQI010000191.1 GCA_016190545.1 Chloroflexota bacterium | reverse complement strand
GTGACAGAGCAACAAGCACGCAACCAGCCGTCGCACGACGCGCCTCTCCCCGTCATTGTCTTTGCGGACTTCGTCTGCCCCTACTGCTATATCGCCCAGGAGCACGTCGACCACCTGGTGCGCGACTATGGTGTGCAACCGCTGTGGCGCCCCTACTGGCTTCACCCAGAAGTGCCCCCTGAGGGTGCGCCGCTCCCGTCCAGGGCGGACCCGGAGCGCCGCAAAGAGACGCTGGCCTGGCTCAAGGAGATGGCCCCGGAGAAGGCCGCCCGGATCAGGTTCCCTGAAAAGATGCAGTTCAGCTTCTTTGCCTTTGAGGCGATGGAGTACGCCCAGGACAGGGGCCTGGCCTTGCCCTTCAAGTCGGCGGTGTTCGACGCTTTATGGGTGGAGGGCAAAGACATCGGGCAGGTGCAAACGTTGCAGGAGGCCGCCGCCGCCGTGGGTCTGGACGGGGAGGAAGTGGGCCGCGCCCTCCATGAGCGGACCTATATGGAGCGGGCCTGGAGCGCAGTGGAGACGGCCCAGCGGGTGGGCATTACCAACACGCCCACCTTCATCCTTGGCCGCACTGCCATTGTCGGCTGGCACTACTACGAAGTGGTCCAGACCGTCATGGAAAAGCAGGGAGCGCTCCGCACAGTCGGCGCGCAGCCAGAGTAGCCTGGGCCGTCGTGCGCCCTAGGTGTGGGCTATTGGGTTATAGCAGGCGACGACATGCGCCTGCTCCAGCTCTCGCAATATCGGGTTGGGGCCGATGCGGCACTCGTTGACGGCCTTGTGGCAGCGAGGGAGGAACGGGCACTGGTCCGGCGGGTCCAGCAGGCTGGGCGGGGTGCCGCGTATCGAGGGGAGAGGACCACGCTGCCTATCCATACGCGGCAGGGCCTGGAGCAGGCCCCAAGTATAGGGGTGCAAAGGCCTGCTGAACAGGCTGCGGGTGTCTGTCCGCTCCACCACGCAGCCGGCGTACATGACGACCACGTCGTCGGCCATCTGGGCCACGACGCCCATGTCGTGGGTGATGAGGATGATGGAGCAGCCCTTCTCCCGTTGCAGGCGCCGCAACTGCTCCAAGACCTGGGCCTGGAGCGTCATATCGAGTGCTGAGGTGGCCTCGTCGGCAATGAGCACCTGAGGGTCCAGGGCCAGGGCCATAGCGAGCATGACGCGCTGGCACATGCCGCCGCTAAGCTGGAACGGGTAACGGGTGAAGACCTCCTTGGGCTGGTGCAGCCCGGCGCGCCGCATCGCCGCTTCAGCGAGCCGCCGCGCTTCTTTCTTGGAGACGGAGAGATGGGTGGTGAAGGTCTCCTGGACCTGGTCGCCGACGGTGATGATGGGGTTGAGTCCCGCTGTGACGGCCTGGAGCACCATGGCGATCTCTTTGCCCCGGATGCGGCGCAGCTCCTGGTCCGGCATCGCCAAGAGGTCGCGGCCGTGGTAGAGGGCCTGCCCGCGAACGACTCGGCCCGGCGCCGGCACCAGTCCCAGGAGAGAAAGGGCGGTGACGGTCTTGCCGCAGCCGCTCTCTCCCACCACGGCCAGAACGCGGCCCCGGCGCAGGGTGAAGCTGACGCCGTTCACCGCTTTCACCGTGCCCTCGCGGGTGGTGAAGTGGGTGTGGAGGTCTTTGACTTCTAAGACGGTATCTGGGTCTGACGCCATTGTTTCTTGGGACCTCACCCCGTAGGCTTCCTCTCCTCAGGGGAAGGGGGATGAAAAAGACGCTTGGGGGGACACCCCCATGCCCCCCGTCGGGGAACCTATGTTCCCCGAACCCCCCTCAACCGCGTCATTTCTTGGCGCGCATCGCCAACCCCACATCCGCTGCCCCAAAATACGTAGGAGAAGCGAAAAAGACGATAAGGGGTCAGCCCATCACGGTTGCGCCCTCGTGCCGTTGAGGACGACGGGGCTGAACCGGCCCGCCTTGATTTCCTGCACCAGACCTTCCACCGACGTCACCTCCCGCTCGAAGCGGGTGGCAGCGCGGGCGACCTCCGCCGGGTCGTGGGCGTCGCTGTCAGCGACGGGCGGCAGGCCCAGGAGGCGGGCCACCCGCTGGGCGAAGGCGTTCTGGCGCTCGCTGCCACGCCCGTTGAACGACTCCACCGCATCGGCTATCTTGAGGGTCTGGAGTGTGGACGCGCGCTCCAGGGCTGGCTCCAGGGTCTCGTCCTCCGCCTTCAGGATGCGGCGGTAGGGATGGCAGGCGATGAGTGCGCCTCCCGCTTCGTCCACAAGCTGCCGGAGGAACTGCGGCTTGTGCATGCCAAAGACGTAGCGCTCCAGCCCAAACGCCAGCATGTGCCCTTCATCCGTGTTGACCTCCACGGCAGGGATGAGGGGGAACTTGTGCAACCGGCTGAAATGCCGCAACCGGTCCGGGTCCCAGAACCAATCGTGTTCCGTGACGCAGAGGGCGTCCAGCCCGGCGGCC
>JACPQI010000185.1 GCA_016190545.1 Chloroflexota bacterium | reverse complement strand
GGCGGCTGAAGGTCTCCACAATGCGGGGCAGCTTGCTCAGGCCGATCACCTTCTCGGTGGGGATGTAGGCGATATGGCACCGGCCAAAGAAGGGGAGCAAGTGGTGCTCGCACATGCTGAAGAAGTCGATGTTCTTCACCACCACGGCGCCCTTGCGGGTGGGCGCGGCGTAGAACGCGCCGTTTACTACCTCGTCGATGTCCTGAGTGGAGCCCTGGGTGAGAAAGCGCAGACTCTCCTCCACCCGCTTGGGCGTATCGGCCAGGCCCTCGCGCGTGACATCCTCGCCAAGCAGGGCGAGAAGCTGACGCACCAGGTCGCTGATGGTGGCGTTGGAGGTGCTAGTGTGTTGTGTGGTCCTAAGCATGAGGCGTATCGTCGCTCCCTTCATTACCAGTGTACTCGAAGTAGTTGTTTCTCGTTTCCACCAGCTTCACCTTGGTAAGCGATCCTCTGGGAAGCTGGTCTACCAGGAGGTCCCACACCCGCCGGGCGATGTTCTCACCCGTCGGCGGTTCGTGGAGAAAGTCTTCCACATCCAGGTTGAGGTGCTTGTGGTCAAAACGGTCGATGACGCGGCGCTGGACGACCCCATCCAGGGCGGCGAGGTCGGCGCACATACCGGTCAAAGGGTCTATGGTGCCGGATACGGTGACGGTAAGCTCGTAGTTGTGGCCGTGGCCGTTGGGATTGGCGCACTTGCCGAAGACGGCCAGGTTCTGTTCAGGGGACAGAGTGGGCGAATAGAGTTGGTGGGCCGCCGAGAAGGTGTAGCGGCGGGAGAGGGCCGCCTTCGGGTGGGGGTTCAAGGCTCCCTGGTAGTCGACGAACAGGTCTTCATCCTCATGGAGGCGCAACCGGGCCAGGGTGGCGCCCGGAAGGCGGTGGTTGATACGCTGCCAAAGGATGGCGGCCAGGTTTTCCAGCGTGGGTATGCGCTCCTTGAAGTAGGGCAGGTCCTCGTTGAGGTTCTTGTGGTCGAAGTCCTTCAGGACATCATCGACGGCATCCTTGAGCTGGGTGAGATTGATGACCATGCCGGTCTTGGTGTCCACCGGCCCGGTGACGCTCATCTCAAGCAGGTAGTTGTGGCCGTGAGAATTGACAAGCTCGCCAAAGACCTGACGGTTGCGCTCTCGGCTCCACTCTGGCCTGCGGTAGTGGTGGGAAGCGGAGAACTCGAAGAGCCGGGTTATAAGGGCCTGTCCCATGAGCGTTGTGTTCACCAGTCCTTGTTGATGCGCAAGGTCACGAGTAGAGTTCAGCGGCAGCCAATCCGCTCACTGTACCATAGCATTCCTGCGTCCTTCAATGCGCAGGGGCCGCTTGCGGTCGGGAGACTGGGGCGCAAAGCCCTGCACATCGGCCAGAAAGGCCCGGACCAGGTCGCTCAGGCGGCGGGTCTTGCGATAGAGGACGGCGGTGGGCAGGTGGACCCGCAGGCCGTCCGAAATGCGGATGTGGACCAAGGTCCCCAGCTCCAGCTCGCGCTCCAGGGAGCTGACCGGCAGGAGCGATATCCCCAAGCCCAATTCCACCATCTTTTTCGTCGCTTCTATACTGTCCAGCTCCATGGTGACGTTGGGAATGATGCCCGCCTCCCGGCAGGCGTTGGTGATGAGGATGTAGTAGGTGGACTCGCGGTCGTAGAGGATGAGGGGCTCGCGGGCGATTTCGGCTACGGAGGCCTTGCGCGTCCTGGTGAAGGGGTGCTCCGGATGGGTAACGAGGATGATCTCCTCATCGTAGAGGTGCATGGTCTCGATCTCCGGGTGCTGAAGGGCGCGGGCAAAGCCGATCTCCACGTCAGCGGCGAGCAGCATGTTGAGCACGTCCTGGGAGCGTCCGGTCCGAATGACGATCTCCGTCTCGGGGTGCCTGGCCTGGAAGGGCTTGAGGGCCTTGGGCAGCACATAGGTGCCGATGGCCCGGGCCGCGCCGATGTGCAGCTTGCCGAAAGGCCCGCGCCGCGATTTCTCCACCAGGTGCCGTCCCTCCTCCACCGACTGGGCGATACGTTCGGCGTAGGGCAGCAGAGCTTTGCCCGCTTCCGTGAGGCGGACGCCCCGGCTCTTCCGCTCGAAGAGGGATGCGCCCAACTCCCGCTCCAGGGCCTGGATGCGGGCGGTCACGGTGGGCTGGGTGAGAAAGAGGGCCTCCGCCGCTTTGCTGAAGCTCTGATAGAGGGCCACGTGGCGGAAGGCCCCTAGTTGCCGGAGCTCCATGTCTGTCCTCTCGAATCCATAGACGCGGCCTATCGATTCTATCTTAAAGAACAATTTGCATTATACCCCGTCTCCTGTTATGGTGAGGGGCAACACATCTCACCTGATGCTGATAGAAGGTGGGTAAACAAGAAGGGATGCGTCATGGAGACACACCAAGCCACGGCAAAAGACCTCTACCAGCTCGGCGATATGCCGCCTATCGGCACGGTCCCGAAGCACATGCTTGCTCAGGTCGTGCGGCAGCAGCGCTACGGGGCGCCCGCCTCGGCCTTTGCTGTGGAGAGGATCGAGACGCCGCGGGACCTGCGGCCAGACGAGGTGCTGGTCTATGTGATGGCCGCCGGCATCAACTATAACAACGTGTTCGCGGCCCTGGGCAACCCGGTGGATGTCATCGGCGCCCGGCAGAAGCTGGGGGAGAAGGAGGACTTCCACATCGGCGGGAGCGACGCCTCCGGCATCGTCTACGCCGTCGGGAGCGAAGTCACCAACGTGAAAGTGGGCGACCACGTGGTCATCCACTGCGGCGTATGGGACCGGAACGACCCCTGGGTGAAGCAGGGTGGCGACCCCGGCCTGGCGGCCAGCTTCAAGATCTGGGGCTACGAGACCAACTGGGGCAGCTTCGCCCAGTTCACCAGGGTGCAGGCCCATCAGTGCCTGCCCAAGCCCAAACAGCTGACCTGGGAGGAGGCGGCCGCCCCTACGCTGGTGGGGTCCACCGCCTACCGGATGCTCCGCGCCTGGCCGCCGCACGTGGTGGAGCCGGGGGACGTGGTGCTGGTGTGGGGCGGCGCCGGCGGCCTCGGCTCCATGGC
>JACPQI010000017.1 GCA_016190545.1 Chloroflexota bacterium | reverse complement strand
TCGCTTCTCATCCCCCTGAAGGAATGAGGGTTGCGGGAGAGTCCCTCAGAGCCCCGCTGTGACATCGCCGTCTTTACGCTCCGCCGGTCACAGGCTATGCTCAGTGCAGAACGCTTGTTCTGAAAGGCGGTTGGCATGGACACCCTCACTCCCCAGGCGGGCGCTGGACTCACCCTGCCCCAGCGTATCGAGCAAATGGACCGGGACCGGCTCCGCGCCTACCGCGAGCACCTGGACTTCTACGGCGGCGTGCAGTGGAGCGGCCTGTCCCGGCGCTCCCGGGAGCGTCGCCTCACCTTCAACTACGCCCGCGTGTTCATCGAAAAGGTCACATCCTACCTCATGAGCGGCCTCGTCACATCCATCGAGCCGGCGGACGCCTCGCCACAGGCGCAGGCCGTGGCGCGCCGGGCCGAAGACGCCCTGCGCGAGGTGCGCGACGCTAACGCCCTTGAGCAGCTCGACTTCGAGACGGAGTTGGACGCGGCGGTGCTGGGCGATGGCTGCTACAAGGTGTTCTGGGACGCCGCCGCGCAGCGAGTCCGCATCACCGCGCCGGACGTGCAGGGACTCTACGTGTGGTGGCAGGGCGACGACGTGGGCACGGTGTGGCGCGTCGCCAGCCGCTACGCCATCGACGCCGACGAGGCGGAGGCGCTTTACGGCGTGAAGCGGCAGCGCGCGGCGGAGCGCACGGTGGTGGAGGTGTGGACGGCAGGCCGCTTCCAACTCTGGCTGGACAACGAGGCGCTGCTGGACCAGGCCAACCCCTACGGTTTCATTCCCTTTATCATCTTCCCCAACCTGCGGCAGCCCAAGCAGTTCTGGGGTGTGTCCGACCTTGTCTCGCTCAAGGAGCCGTCGCGGGAGCTGAACCGCGCCCTCTCCCAGCTCTCCATGATCCTGGAGCTGTCGGGCAACCCCATCGCGGTGCTGGAGAACGTGGAGAGCGCCCAGGACATCGCCGTGGCGCCGGGGGCGGTATGGGAAGTGCCGGAGAAAGCCAAGGCCTACCTGCTCGATTTGCTCCAGGGCGGCGGCGTGCAACTGCACGTCGACTACATCAACCTGCTCTACCGGGTGCTGCACGACCTATCGGAATCGCCTCGCACCGCCTTCGGAGACAACGAGCGAGGGCTGTCCGGCGTGGCTCTGGAGATGGAACTGCACCCGCTGTTGCAGAAGGTGCGGCGCAAGCGGCTCATCCGAGCCGCCGTCTACCGCCAACGCAACGAGATGGCCCTGCGCATCCTGGAGCAGAAGACCGGGGAGCGCTTCGGCCAGGTGCGGCAGCGCATAAGCTGGGGCCCGCTCTTGCCCCAGGACCGCAGCCGCCAGGTGCAAGAGGAGGTGGCGCTGGTGCGGGCCGGCATCCGCAGCCGGCGCCGCGCCGCGGACGAGCTGGGCGTTGACGACGCCGACGCCGAGTGGAAGCGCTGGCTGGAGGAGCAGCGCGAGGCGGGTGACGTACTGCCTGCTGCTGGTAGTAATGGAGGTGCGGGAGCCGTCCGTGAAGGTCCATAGCGGGAGATAGGCCCAGCCCGGGGGTGATTGACAAGCTCCGACAAGGATGATATGCTACTCGGCTCGCTGTTGGAGGCTGAGCAAACTTCCCTTGGAAGATAGTCCGGGAAGTCCCGGTTGATATACGAGGGGAACTATCACATGAAGGGAGGGAGCATCAATGCTAGATTTTGCGTACAGAACGGAAATCTCGGTCAACGCGTCTCCACAGGCCATCTTCGATATCGTTAGCAACCCAGCGCGACACGTTGAGCTCGCCGGCAGCAGGGAGCCTAAGAAGATCAGCCATCAGCCCCCAGGCCCGGTCGGGACCGGCACCCACATCCTCGCCGAAGAGACTGTTCGCATGGCTGATGGCAGCACGATGGACCTGACGGCGGACTCCGTTGTCGTCACCTATGACCGCCCCAAGTCGTTTTCCTGGATCGTCAACCCGGCGCTCCCGGAACAGGTCCGGCGGATGCAGTGGTGGTTTCGCCTGTTCCCCGATGGTAACGGCACCAAGGTCGTGCACGAGGTCGAGGTTGACTTTGGAGACCTTCAGAACGAAATGTTGAAGGGACTGAAAGACAACTATGAGCAGGTGCGGGCCGGGGTAGTCCGGGCCGGCATGGCGAAGACCATGGAGAACCTGAAGAGGATGGTAGAGAAGTAAGGGTCATCCTTTCCAGGTAACGGCTTCCCTCGAGGCTCCATAAGGCTAAGCAGAGGCGGGGCATTTGCCTCGCCTCTGCTCGTATCTAAGTGCGCGTCGGACACTTCAGGGGTTTCTAAGAAGCTATCGCCCCTTGGCGGCGGCAGCCTGCCGCCACTCCGTCAGCATCTGAGGTCGCTAGTTGTGCCTAAAGGCACAATGTTGACATGATTGCTTGTCCGTGAGAGAATGCCTGCGCCGTTGACGGTTCTGTCCCCTGTTCGGTCCTTTGCACGTCCGTTCAACCCAAATCATCGGGAGGTGCATGATGGGAAAGCGAACGACGGTCGTTGTAGCGGTTTCGACAGTCCTCGTTACTATTGTGTCTCTCTTGCCCGGCAGCCTGCTATGGGCTTGGCACGGGACCGGCGGGCCGACGGGGAGTGGGACTGCAGCCATGGGCCCCACAGCCTTCAGCAACCCCCTAGCGCCGCTCTTGCCTGGCCGCGGCTATCGCACCTGCCTCATTGGCGACTTTCGCGCGATAGACCCTTTGTGGACACCGCCTCCGCCACCCGTCCCTCCCCCGCCAGTACCGCCTCCCCCACAGCCTAACCCCGGCCATGCCGCCGTCCACCATTGGCAGTATATCTCGCGAGCGCCGGGCAGCGCTACATTGGTTTTGACAGCGCAAAGCTTCAACACGACAAACGACCCTGGCAAGACGGTCACGTTGACGGCGAATCATGCTGCGGGAACCAGCAGCCTCACCCTCACGTACCCGGCTGTGGCTGGGCCGGCTGGCGCCGTCTCTGGGTTCTTGACGGTACCCGTCAACGCCGGCGTGTCCTACGACTTGGACGTCAGCGTCCAGCAGGCCCCCGGCGACCCGGACCCGGTCAATGCCAATTCGTTGCACTATCGTCTGGGCGTCCTCGGCCCTGGCGCAAACACGGTCGAACTGGGCTACGGCCATCCGACGCTGGAGTACCAGGAGGGCGGGTTGCAGCGGTGGGCAGTCAACGCCGCGCCTGGCGAGAGTGTGAACATCACGGTCTCGGTGGACGATACGAGCGCCGTGCCGACGCCACCTGGGGTCCCGCCCCAGGCCACCACCCTAACCTACGCCGTCTTTGATCCGGTAGCTGGCCCCCCGCCGGTGATCGCCCCGACCACGTCTGCGATAAGTTTCGGGAGCCCCATCTCCATCAACTTCACCAACGGCAGCGGCGTGACCAAGAGTTACATCGTCCGACTCAACAGCGACCACCACTACAAGCTCGACCGGTCCGGGGCACCCGACCATGGCTTCTACGTCTTGAACTGTCCCGATGCTCAGGATGGTATCGTCTCAATCGACATCAAGCCAGGCTCCTTCCCCAACTCCATCAACCTGGGCAACGGCGGCACGGTTCCCGTCGCCATCTTCAGCCGGCCTCCCACAGGCCCAGAGCCGGGCTTCGATGCGACGACGGTTGACCCGACCACGGTCACTTTGGCCGGTGCGCCGGTGAAATTGAAAGGCAATGGCACGCCTCAGGCAGAGCAGGAAGACGTGAACGGCGACGGCCTCCTTGACCTGGTCGTCCACGTGGAGACTGAGAGCTTGCAACTGAGTGAGGGTGACACTAAGGCAATCCTTCAGGGCCAGACCTTCTCAGGGACACCGGTGATGGGCGCCGATTCAGTCCGCATTGTGAAGTAGACCTCAGAGTTCGCTGGTTTCTACACGGTTAAGCGGAGGCGGGGCAATTGCCCCGCCTCCGCCTATGTTTAAGCTTTCAAGTCTTCTAGATTCTCGCCCTTTGAAGGAACGGCGCAGGCGCGCCGTAGCGGCTATCCCCACCCAGCTATCAGCAGGTTCTTTCTCTTTGAGTGGCCCCCCGCTGGTTCCGGGAACATTTTGGCCCTCTTCCGCGTATTATTCAGTGAGCGCGCGTCTCTCGAGACATCTGAATAGGGAGCTCCCAATGGACGAACACCAGGCTGTCCGCCTCTGTCGCGGCGGTGACCGCGACGCCTTCCGCTACCTGGTGGAGCGGCACAAGGATGTCCTGTTCGGCACGGCCTATCTCATGACAGGCGACCGGGCCCTGTCGGAAGACCTGGTGCAAGAGGCGTTCCTGTCGGCGTGGAAGGGGCTGCGCGACTTCCGCGACGGACGGCCGCTCAAGCCCTGGCTGGTGCGCATTCTGGTAAACAAGGCCGTCAGCCACAGGCGGCGCTCCAGGCCGGAAACGACCTTTGACGTCCAGTCGGCCTCCAATGAAGCGGACAGTCCCGTCGACGCGACGGAGCAGATGGACAATCGAGCGACAGTCCAGCGGGCGCTGGCCGCACTCTCGGAGGAGCAGAGGCAGACAGTGATGCTGCACTACTTCGCCGATCTCTCCACGGCGGAGATCGGGAGCGTGTTGCGGTGCGAAGAGACGACCGTGAGGACCAGGCTGCACCGGGCGCTGGGCAACTTGCGGCAGGCGATGGGGAGCCACCCTGGAAGGGAGATGTGAGATGGCAGGCAACCAGATACCCCCCGAAGAGCTAGAGCGCACGTTGAAAGCGCATTTCGAGTCGGAAGCGACGCGCCTGCGCGCCCCCGACGACCTGTGGGAGCGTATCCAGGCGAGGATACAAGAAGCGCAGGGAGAGGGGCGGCTCGCCGCGGCGTGGCGGCGGCTGCGCTCGCCCAGGCGATGGGGCCTGGCGCCCGTGTCCGTCGGCGCGGTAGCGCTCCTCGTAGCTGTTTCCGCAGCATGGCTCGTCACCGCGTCGCCGTGGGACAGCGGCTCCGGTGGAAGCGGTGGCCGCGACACCGCCCTCCTACCACCGGAAGGGCGCGGGTTTTTGCCCGCGGCGACACGCGCACCCGCGCCGACACCCACGCCTGCGCCCTGGGCGCAGGCGCCACCGACACTCACGATTACCGGGGTGCCTTACGCGACCGGCTTCGAGGAGGGCGCAAGAGGCCCAGCCGGGCCGCAGGGGCCCGCGGGGCCGGCGGGCGCGCCGGGTCCCGCAGGCGCTTCGGCGCTGGATATAGCGCAGCGACAGGTCATCTCTACAGCTTCCGTCTCGATGGAGGTGCGCGCCGTGGACGACGCCGTGGCGCGCGTACAGGCCATCGCCGAAGGCCTGGGCGGGTTCGTGCAGCAGATGTCGCGCTCTGGGAGAGGCATCCAGCAGCAGGGCACTATCGTCGTGCGTGTGCCCCAAGCGCAGTTCTTCGCCGCCCTTCAGCGCATTGGCGAGCTGGGCAAGGTGGAGGACCAGAACGCGGGCAGCCAGGACGTTTCTGAGCAGTTCATCGACCTGAAGGCCCGCCTGGAAAGCTCCCAGCGTGAGGAGAAAAGCCTCCTGTCCCTGCTGGAGAAGAGCACCTCCGTGGGCGATGTGCTGAGCATCGAGCGAGAGCTGTCGCGGGTGCGCTCGGAGATCGAGCGGCTTCAGGGGCAACTCAACTTTCTGGAGCGCCGAGTGGAGCTTGCCACCCTTACGGTGTCCCTGCATACGGCGGTGACACAGGCCCCAGCGGCCTCGCTGACAGTGGAGGCGCGGAACGTGGGCGGAAGTGTGGACGCCGTCCGCACCTTCGTGACCAGCGCTTCAGGCGTCGTGGACGAGGTCACCCACTCGGTGCGCGACGGCCGGGAGACGGCGACCGTCTCCTTCCGCGTGCCGCGGTCCCAGTTCGCTGCGGCTGTCCAGGCCGTCGAGCGTCAGGGCGACGTGCAGGCCAAGGACACCCGCGAGGGCACCCCGGGCGCCGTCGTAGACACCCCCGAGCCTGACGCCAGGATCGGCGCCGTCTTCGTCGAGCCGGAGCAGAAGGCGGGCTTCTGGAGCCCAGGCCGCGTCGCGGCGGTGGCAGGCGGGAGCGGCGGCTTTGTCGCGTTGCTGCTGGTGGGGCTTATGCTGCGGGCCGCATACCGCGCGGGGTGGCGAGGGTAAGGCCGATGCGAAAGCCAGCGGTCTTCCTCTCTCTTGCGGCAGGCCTGCTCCTGTCGGCGTGCGGCGGGGGAGATCAGCCGCCGACCGCGACGCCATCGCCGACGCCGCTGCCCGTCACGCTGGTGCGCGGCGCATTGGAGCAATGGGCGGTGTTGCCGCTGGGACATGCGCTGGTGCTCGGCGATGAGGGCCTGGTCATCAGGTTCGTCGCAGTCGAAGCGGACAGCCGCTGCCCCCGGGATGTCCAGTGCGTGTGGGCGGGCGAAGCGCGCGTACGCGTGGAGGTGACGCGAGAGGGAAGGCAGGGCGCGGTCACCGTCGTGCTGACGGAGCCGGGCGGCTCCTCCAAGGCGAAGACCCAGCTCGAAGGCTACACCGTCGAGCACCGCCTGGGGCCGTACCCGGAGGCGGGCAAGAGCACCCGGCCCGAAGACTACCGCCTGTCCCTACGCGTGAGCAAAGCGTAGTCCACGTGCGAAGTCACAGCTTGACCGGCGCAGGCCAGGCGCGCCGTAGCCACCACGTCGCCTTCGGCGATCTGGGCCTCAACCGTCATGCGCAGGTCGGGGAAGGCGTTGAAATACATGCCCATCATCTCCATCCCCGGCCCGTGGTAGACGATGTTTGGAGTGAAAAGCTGGTCCAGGAGCGCGAGGTTCTTCTTGCTGGCGGCCTCTTCGAACACTTTTCTGGAGACGGCCTTGTTTTGTTCTGGCATGGCACTGTCCTCCTCCCCGTTTCTCGACTCCACTCTGGAGCCGGTCAGGCCATTATCTACAGGTCAACACCGTGTGCCAATACCAGGAGAGAGGGGGTGCTCTTACCTATCTGTGGAGGAAGGAAACCAAGGAGGCCGTGCAACTAGCGGTGGGAGGGCCTCCTTGGTCGATCAGGCCGTTACACAATAGGCAGCGCGCCGATAGAAAACATGACACGGGGCCCAAGCAGCATCCCATGTTCGGCGACACGCTCTTTCACGCCGTCTGTTCGGCGGCGCGCCTATACGCTGCTTACCTGGCCTTAGCCCCTGCCGATGCGGAAGATCTTGGTGCCGCAGCTCGGGCATGAGCCCTGGGTGGCGGGCCGCTTGTTCTTCAGGGTGACGTTCCGGGGGTTCTTGATCTCCACCGACTTGCGACACTTGAAACAATAGCCCTTCATGAGATTGCACTCCTCTTCTTTCACGCCGTCTGTTCGGCGGCGCGCCTATACGCTGCTTACCTGGCCTAGCCCCTGCCGATGCGGAAGATCTTGGTGCCGCAGCTCGGGCATGAGCCCTGGGTGGCGGGCCGCTTGTTCTTCAGGGTGACGTTCCGGGGGTTCTTGATCTCCACCGACTTGCGACACTTGAAACAGTACCCTTTCATCTCGTCTCACCTCCTTTCCTATCTGTGTTGAATCTACAGCTATGGCGACTATATATCGTATCTGAGCCACATGTCAAGTAGCTACAAGCCCAATCTAAGACCAATCTGACGGAAATATGAGGTGTATTTGGGGGGACCCTGGAAGCAAAGGAGGGCAGCCGGAAACGGCGCCCCCCAACGTCATTGCGAACGAGGCTTCGAGCGAAGCAATCTGAAGGGGTTATGAAGCGCTCTGCACCCACGCCTTCCTTCTCGCTGGCGCCGCCCCACCAGATTGCCGAGCCCCGATTCCTTCGGGGCTCGCAACGACGTAGCTTAGGTTGGGTGGGTTGCCTAGCAAGCCAAGGCGGCTGACGCCAGCACCTTCCACGGCTTAAGCCTGCCGCTGTCCGGCTGCCAGGCCAGCACCCCAAGGAAGGCGCCTTCCACTCCGTAGGCGCGGCATGGGACCCCCTTGCTGGCGCCAGCAGTCCTTCCCGCACAGGAAGGGCTGGAACGCGGCCCCGCAACGAGGGGCATGGGCTGGCCATGGCGCATGGAGTGGACTGAACCCTCGTCGAGGACGGCGGCGGGAAGATCGACAAGCGGATGGTCCGCAGGATAGAGGAGGCGGCGCCACGTGTCCTGGGCCACCTCCTGCTCAAGCTGCGGCAGAGCGATGGCTTCCGCCAGCGTGAAGGGGCCGCTGCGAGTCCTTACCAGGGCCGTGAGGTGTGCGCCGCAGCCCAGGGCCTGGCCCAGGTCGTGGGCCAGCGAGCGAATGTAGGTGCCGGGCCCGCACGCCACCTCCAGCCACAGCCGGGGCCGCTCGCAGCGCGCGAGGGCGATGCGGACGACCTCCACCAGGCGCGGC
>JACPQI010000188.1 GCA_016190545.1 Chloroflexota bacterium | reverse complement strand
TGGGCGGTCCCCGGCAACGCTAGGAGCGGTCCCACAATCCCTCACCTTCTATCCCCCGCTCCCTTGACTTGCAAGTCAAGGGAGCGGGGGATAGAAGGTGAGGGATTGTGGGACCGCTCCTAGCGTTGCCGGGGACCGCCCATCCGCTTGATATCGCCGTAGCGGAAGCAGGTGACGAGGTGGTCATTGACCAGGCCGGCGGCCTGCATGAAGGCGTAGCAGATTGTGGAGCCGACGAAGGTGAAGCCGCGTTTCTTGAGGTCGCGGCTCATGGCGTCGGACTGGGGCGAGGTGGCGGGAAGCTCCCCCAGGGAGCGCCAGTGGTTGGCGATGGGCCTGCCGTCCACGAAGCCCCAGATGTACTCGGCGAAGGAGCTGAACTCTCGTTGCGTCTCCAGGAATCTCCGGGCGTTGTTGATAGCCCCGCGTACTTTCAGGTGGTTGCGCACGATGCCCGGGTCGGCGAGGAGACGCTGCACGTCCAGTTCCGTGTATCGGGCCACCTTCACCGGATCGAAGCCGTCCAAGGCTTTGCGGTAGTTCTCTCGCTTGTTCAGCACCGTCTGCCAGCTCAGGCCGGCCTGGACCGCGTCAAGCACCATGAACTCGAACAGCTTGCGGTCGTCTCGCAGCGGCACGCCCCACTCGGTATCGTGGTAGGCGATCATGAGGAGGTTGTCGCCGGGCCAGGGGCAGCGATTCATAATGAGGCCTTCAGACGCTCCAGTGCCGCCCGCCAGTAGGCCTGCATGCGCTCGCCCTTTGTGGCCGTGGGCAGCTTGCTGTGTTGCACGGTCACCTGGCTCTTGTCCGGGCCTTTGGCGTAGAAGTCCACATCGACGCTGGTCTTCCCGTCGGTCCAGGTCATGCGTATGGACTTATTGGGCGTCGCCTTGCGTACCATCAGCCCCTTCTCGCCGAGCCAGCGGTCGCGGGCCTTGGCCTCGTCCCACGACTGATAGAGGGCGGCGATGGGTACGTTCAGCACTTTGCTGGCGCTCACCTGGTAGCCCTCCGGACGTTGGTGCTTGTCGCGGAGGCCCCGGGCCTGCTCGTAGGTGACAGCGACCATCTGGGACCACCAGCCGGAGACGTGTTGTTTCTCATAAAGATAGCGGGCCATCTCGGTATGGGTCATCGTCACGGCCCCAGCGCGGTCCAGAATGGCGAACCACTCGTCCCACGTCTTGCCGGTCTTAGCCTTGACGGCTGCGTCACTCATGCGGTCGCTGGGTCGCTTTTGCGTGGGCACTGGACGGGCCTCATCGAGCGTTCAGTGCATGGATTCCGTATCATGCTTTACGGCGACGACGGGGTCTCGGACGGGTCTAAGGGCTTATGGGGTCATGGCGGAGGGAGAGGGATTCGAACCCTCGACCCCAGTTTCCCAGGGTAACGGTTTAGCAAACCGCCGCACTAGACCTCTATGCGATCCCTCCGTTGCGGCACACGTAACTATAGCATAAGGCCTGGGGATGCTCAATGAAATCCTATCTGGCCCGACGTGAGCAGTCTCTATCTCTAGAACTCCCACCGTGTGGCGCCGCCGGGATAGTCGCTCTCCAGCCAGGCGTAGGCCGTGCGGGGGCGCACGACGAAGACGGCGTTGACGCGCCGTGCCTCTGGGGTCACGTCAACCTCCACCTGGTATTTGGCCGCATAGGCTTCCGCGAACTGCTTAAGGGCCGCCGCCTTGGTGACTTCTTCCGCCACGCCCTCCAAGATGACGACATCTTCACCGCTCTCCAGGTGTAGGACCATGCGCGGGCTATGCGCGATATTCCGGCCCTTGCGCGAATTGCGGTCCGTCGCGAAGGAGAAGGCCCCGTTGAGCCATAGTCCCCACACAGGTGTGACGTGGGGCGCGCCGCTTGGTCGGGTCGTTCCGATCCAATAGGTGCGCGCCTGCGACATCCGGTCGGTCACCCACTTCCACGGTAGCAGGCCTGAGCCGTGGGCGGCGTCCACTATTCCATAGCTGGGCGGCAGCCGCGGGCGGCTCGCTCTGGCTTGCTCATGCGAATGCTTTATGGTATCCATGACACTTCTTTGACTCACGGGGGAGCGAGAGGGTTATTACGCCACCTCGGCGATGCTCACCCAGCGCTTTTCCTGGTGCGATCTGTGGACAGCGTCGATGATCTCCTGGGACTTGAGGCCGTCGTAGAAGTTGGGGGCGGGCTGCTCGCCGCTCAGCACGCAGTCGACTATTTTCCGCGCCCACAGGCGCATGGGAAGGGTAGATGGGGGCCGATTCTCCGTGTCGACACGAATGGTTGGTGCGTACCGCTCCGGGATGGGGAGTTGGACCAGTTCGCCGGAGCAGCTATTGGCCCCGCGCAGCACTTCGGGGCCATCCAGGATGAGCGTGCCGTTTGCCCCGAACACCTCCATTCGCTGTGGCGGCGGGTGGCAGGTACTGGAAGAGGAGATGAACGTGCACAAAAGGCCGTTTTGGAAGCGCACCATGCCCACGGCGGCGTCATCAGAGCTGACTGGACGCTCCTTGCCCTGTTCATCGACGCGGGTAGGATAGAAGGTCTCCAGAGTGCTGCACACCTCTCGCACCTCACCGAACCATGCCCGCAGCGCATCGAACCAATGCGAGACGGCGGCGCCGAGCAGCCCTCCGCCGTACTGGCTGCTGTACCACCATGTCCAGGGACGCAAGCTGCCGCCGCGAAGTCCCATGCTGGTGTTAGCATGGGCGACAACATGGAATGGCCGCCCGATGAAATTGCGTTGGAGGAGTTCGGCCAGCAGCAGGCGGGCGGGCGCGACCCGGAACTCATAGTTTACGAAGTGAAGGCGCTTTGTATCTTGTGCCTTGGATAGCATCTCCTTCGCCTCCCGCACGTTGAGGGCGAAGGGCTTTTCGCACAGCACGTGCTTGCCCGCTTCCAGTGCGGCCAAGCTCATGGGGTGATGCGTGTGTGGCGGCGCCACCACGCTGACCAGGTCGATGTCCAGCAGCCGCACCAGTTCCCGGTAGTCGTCGTAGGCACGGCTGATGCCGAGGCTCTTTGCCATAGCCTTTGCGCGCTCCATGCGGGCGCTGCAGACCGCCACGATTTCCGCTTCCGGCACGGTACGGAATGCTTCTGCCTGGGCCATCCCAAAACTGGAGCCGATGATGCCGATGCGCACAGTGCGTGACATAAATCCTCCCGGAGCCCAATCTGAGGTGAAAGCACCATACCCGTGTCAGGGGCGGAATGTCAACAGGCAGGGGAGTTGTGGCGAGGAAGGGGAAACGTTACTTGGTGCGGGAGCCTATGACCTCTTCGACCTGCTTCACGATGCGCTGCACCACCTCGGCGGCAGGCAGGATCTCGGAGATACGGCCCGCCCCAGCGCCGCAGGTGGGCTGGCCTTTCTCCAGGTCGCCTTCCAGCAAGGCCAGCCGGGCACGATCGGTGCCCAGATAGGACTGGAGCGCGGTGTCGGAAGCGCCCTTGCCTTCCATGCTCTTGAGCTTGTCCGCCACCTTGCCCTTGAGCAGCCGCACATGGAAATTGCGGCGCCCCACGACGGTGGTGCCGGTGTCCACCGCCTCAATAATGGCCTGCTTGAAGTTCCTGTGGGCCACACACTCGGTCGTCGCAATGAACCGGGTTCCCATGTAGACTGCCTCGGCGCCCAGGGCCAGGGCCGCAGCCAGGCCGCGCCCGTCCACGATGCCACCCGCCGCGACGACCGGCACTTCAACTGCATCCACCACCGCCGGCGTCAACACCAGGGTGGGTACTTCATTCTGGCCTACGTACCCACCGCCCTCATAGCCCTTGGCGATGACCGCGTCTACACCTCGCGCTTCGGCGGCCTTGGCCTCCAGGACGGAGGTCACGACGTGGAGGACGGTGACCTTAGCGTCCTTGAGCAGGCTGGTGTAAAAGGCTGGCGAGCCACGGGAGGTGATGACGATGGGGACCTCCTCCGCAATGACCAGGTCGACCAGTTCGTTGATGCTGGGCGTGGTGAGCGGCAAGTGGACGGCGAAGGGGGAGCTGGTAAGCCGCCGCACCTTGCCGATGAGGGTCCGCAAGTGTTGAATGACATTGCCCTTGGGCGGCATGCCTGCGTTGACCGCCAGCGTGCCGAGGCCCCCGGCGCGTGACACAGCGGCGGCCAGCACCGCGTTGGCCACCCAGCTCACGCCCGCCTGGATGATGG
>JACPQI010000184.1 GCA_016190545.1 Chloroflexota bacterium | reverse complement strand
CTTACCTTCTTCGGAGTAGTGAGTCGGTGATGCCCCGCGCGCTCATCACTGGAGGCGCCGGATTCATCGGCTCGCACCTTTGCACCCGCCTCGTTGAAGAGCGCTGTGATGTGGTATGTCTGGACAGCCTCCTCACCGGCAGCCAGGACAACATCGCTCACCTGCGGAGCAACCCACGCTTCTGCTTCATCCAGGCGGACGTGACGCAGCCGCTATCCGTTGACGGCCCCTTCGACTGGGTCCTGCATCTGGCCAGCCCCGCCAGCCCCAGGGACTACGCGCGCCACCCCATCGCTACGCTCCTTGCCGGCTCCCAGGGCACACATCAGGCCCTGGAGGTTGCCAAAGCCAACGGCGCAGTGTTTCTCCTTGCCTCTACGTCCGAGGTGTACGGTGACCCGGAGGTGAACCCGCAGCCGGAGTCCTACCCGGGCCGTGTCAGTCCCACCGGTCCTCGCAGCGTCTATGACGAGGCCAAGCGCTATGCGGAAGCCCTCACCATGGCCTACCACCGGTCTCATGGCCTGGATGTGCGCATCGCGCGTATTTTTAACACCTACGGCCCCCGTATGCAGCTTACGGATGGCCGCGTCATACCCAATTTCATGACCCAGGCCTTGCAAGGCCAACCCCTCACTGTCTACGGCGATGGCAGCCAGACTCGCAGTCTCTGCTACGTAGACGACCTCGTCGACGGTCTGTACCGCCTCCTCAGCTATCGCAGCGCAGGGCCAGGGGCTGCACGTGGCGAGGGCCTGATCGTGAACCTGGGCAACGAGGAGGAGGTCACTGTCCGGCAGCTTGCCGATGAGGTTATCGCGGTGACGAAGAGCAAGAGCGCCGTAGTCTTTGAGCCGCTGCCCCAGGACGACCCCAAGCAGCGACGACCGGACATCACTCGTGCGCGCCGCCTTCTGGGCTGGGAGCCCCGCGTGCCCAGGAAGCAGGGGCTCAGCAAGGTCGCGGACTACTTCCGCGCCGCCCTGCACCAGTCGGCTGGCCGCTAGCTTCGTCGCGATCTGGTGCGCAGCGCGCCATTCTGTCGCTGCGCGCAAGTCATCGAGCGAAGCTATCTGGTGGGGTCATGGGGCTGCTACATCCCCGCCATCCATCGCGTCTTTCCAGTACCGGAAGGACCGCGCTACCCCTTCTCCGTCACTTCCCCCTCGAACGCCCCGTCGTGCAGTGACACCTTGATGCCATCGCCCACGCTGACCTGGTTGATGCCCGTCACCAGTTCGCCGCCGGGCCGCTTTTGCACTACGGCATAGCCCCGGGCCAGCGTTTTGGCTGGCTCCAGGGTCAAGAGGCGTTGCCGGGACCCGTTCACCCGCTCCCGCACCAGCGCAAGCTGGGTCTTGCAGGACGACGCTATTGTCCGGAGTGACTCGTCTACCTCCTGGCGGTGCGACGCGATGTCCGGCATGAGTTGCCCCAGCCGCAGTCCGGCGCTGCGCACGTCCTCAGCCCGGTCGCTGAGCGCCCGCTCCAGCGCGCCGGTCACGGACCGCACAGCGCCGAGGATGGAGGCCCGCACCTGCTCTTGGTCCGGCGCTGCCAGTTCAGCAGCCGCCGACGGCGTGGGCGCCCGGAGGTCCGCCACCATGTCGGCGATGGTCACGTCCGTCTGGTGTCCCACCGCGCTGACCACCGGCGCTCGGCTGGCGTAAATGGCTCTCGCAACCTGCTCCGTGTTGAACGGCCACAGCTCTTCCAGCGACCCGCCGCCCCGCGCCACGATGACCAGGTCGATGTCATCCCGCCGGTTTAGCTCCTGGAACGCATGGACGATGGTCGGCGCGGCGTTGTCACCCTGCACCTGGGCGGGCGCGAGCAGCACTTCCACCAGCGGGTACCGCCGCTCGAGGACCGTGCAGATATCGTGGAACACCGCCCCCGTCGGCGATGTCACCACGGCGATGCGCTTGGGAAACGGCGGCAGCGCCCGCTTCCGCGACGGCTCGAACAGCCCCTCTTGTTGTAGCTTCAGCTTGAGCAGCTCCAGCTCCAGGTGGAGCTGGCCCACGCCCTCCGGCTGCGCCACGTCCACGTAGAACTGGAGGTCGCCGCGCTGGGGGTACAGCGAGACGCGCCCATGGGCCACCACCTGCGCGCCGTGGGCCAGGTGCTGCGATCCGACGCCGTTGCGGAACATGACGCAACGTATTTGGCCCCCGGTATCCTTCAGCGTGAAGTAGCAGTGGCCGGACGCCGCCTTGGTCACGTTGGACACCTCGCCCGACACCCACAGCTCGGCCAGGTGGTCGTCTGTGTCCAGCAGCGTCTTGATGTACCCGGCGACTTGAGTGACGGTATAGATAGGCACTGGATACCTCTAACGCTTACGGCAATGTGAGCGCTGTCTTGCTGAAGTCGTTGGAAGGACGACGGGCCGCCGCCAGGTTGTACACCAGCCGTTTCCGCACGATCTCTTTGGCGGCAGTGACTGTGGCGTCCAGATTAGCCAGATATGTATCGACGCTGCCCGCCCACTCCTGCATGGGCAGGGCGACCATGTAGGCGAAGAGGTCCAAGCTGCCCCTAGAGTCCAGATAGTTGAAGGTCGTGAGCTTGTACCGCAGTGAAGTCAAGGCCGAGTCCTGCAAGAGGGCACCCCAGACGGCGAGGTAGGCCCGGTTGTGCTCTTCCGTCTCCCGCTGCGACAGGATGCGATCAAAATTGCTGTCCACGGACCGCCAGTATTCGATCTCCTCAAAGGTGGAGAGGTTATATCCTGTGAGCTCCTCAAGAAGCCTCACTCCTGCGGCTTCGAACGCCTGCGCCTGCAGTTCGTGCATCGCACGCTGACTGAGCGATGGAGCGGAAGAGCGGTCTGGTTGGAGCGCCCACTGCCGGAAGTGCCCGATCTCGTGGAATAGCGTTTGCAGCACAGACCGAGGGGTGTAGTCGCCGCGAACCTGGATTGCTGGCGAGCTTGAGCTTGCTCCTGGCTGCTGGAAGTAACCAAGGTTGTTTATGAATTCGTGGCAACTTTCAAAGACCTGCTGGTACCGTGCTGGCGGCGTGGTCTCATACCGGCGGGCGCAGGACTGCTCAAAGGTTGATGTCCACTGCGCCCGCGTCTCGATAGCGATAACCAGGTTGTGCTCGTCTCGCTCCTGCTGGACCGTCCGCCCGGTCATCAGGTAATACCCTGCTTCAAACACCTCCATCACCTGGGGGATGTAGCTGGTCCTGCCGTCCTCCGCGACCGTTGGGGCGACGGTCTGGAGCAAGCCGTCCAGTTTGCCGAGCTTCTCTTTGATAAGCGCTGCTGTGAGCGGCGTGGGTGTCTCAACAGCCCGTTGCCGGACAGCGGGAGGGATGACGGCGTTGGCGACGGTGAAGCTGTATTCGTAGGTGTTGTCCGCTTCGTTGGGCTCCGGGACGGCGTTGCCGGGATCGATGACGACGCGGATGGTATGAGCGCCGTCGGCTAATGTCCCGGTCGGGTCCACGTTCTGCCGATAGGCGCGCAAGAGATCGATCTCAAACCAAAACAGGGAGCCGCCCGGCGCCATCGCTTGGGTGCTGGTGCGTGAAAGGATCCGCAGTCTTCTGCCGTCAAGCTGGACCTCTACATCAAAGGGTATGATGATGTCGGCATTGCCCCCGTTCTGGACGGCGAGCGCAAAGTAGACTGTCCCCGACAGAGGTGCCGGTTTGGTCCCGGAGTAGTCTTCCCGTTCCGTTGAGAAGACGAAAGGAGCGCCCCACCCTTCCGGCTGATAGGGACGCAAGTCCGGCGTGGCTGGGAGTGGGGTGCCTGGCACCGGGGTGGGCATCGGCTGCACGCGCAATTCCCGAGGCGGCGCGGGGGTAGGCGCAGGCGCAGCGACCGGGCTTGCCGACCAGGTGAACTCCTGCTCATAGCGGTTGTCGGCTTCGTTTGATTCCTGGATTTCGTTATCGGGGTCAATGACGAGAGCCACCACATGCTTGCCCGGCGTGACCTGGAACCACGTGTTGAAAGAGTCATCCGAAAAGACCCCGCCCGCCGACCGTTTGCTTGCCAGGGATTCCGGCTCGAAGGTCCAGGTGGCGCCCGTCCTGCCATCCAGTTGCACCGACACCCGTACCGGTCTCTGGGGCGTGCCCGCGCCGTTGTTGGCGATGGCGAACCTCAGATAGGTGGGCTGCGCTGTCGATAGGGGGCCGACGGCCGTGGGGTCGGCTGCTGAGGACAGGACGAGCGGGACTTCCGTGTCGGAACGCGTGTATGGCGCAAAGTTGGGCAAGTCGGAGGGAGTGGTAGGAGAGGGAGGGCCGCTCACAGTGCTCGCCGGCCACGCCACCAGGTTGTCTCCGGGGAACAGGGCGACTTTCGGGTCCCCTGCCCCAACCGTTGTCTGTCGGGGCACGCCCATGAACCAGTAGGCATAGCCAGGCGTCATCCACTGCAGCGTGTTTTGCGAGGCGGGCTGGGCTGGATCATAGCCGTACCAGGCCTGCGTTGCCGCGTCGAACAGCCATACTGCGGTGAAGGAACCGGCAAGGGCCGGCTTCAGTGCCGGGCCTATGGGGGCAGCCCTCGATAGGTCTTGCGCCACGCCCCACACGATGTAGTTGTCGCCGGGGTACAGGGTGATGGCGGAGCCCCCCAGGTTGGCCGTAACCTGTCGGGCGACGCCCCGGAGGAGGTACACGTTGCCCTGCTCCAAGGAAGTGAGCGTCGCGGTAGCTGGCGAGGAGGCGTCATAGCCTTTCCACTGCATGGCGACGTTGTCCAGCCACCACACCTGGGTGAAGTTCCCGCGAATCTCCGCGAGGGGAGTCTCAATAGGCAAAGGGTCGGCGGCGCGAACAGGGGACGGCAGGAGGGAGAGGGCAAGCGCCCCGATGAGGACGATAGCCAGCGCCAATCTCGCCCGGTTCAGTGTTCTTCGCACATCCCCTCGCATTGGGAAATAGTGGCCCTCTACCCACATGGATGGTGCCGGAGCCGCCACGATGCTCGACGGCGGGAACACGCTTGAGCGTTCATCGACCCCGAGAATCCGAATGATGCTAAGTGCTATGTAGTCCTAGTTGACAGAGTTGAATTCGGGAGTCCCTCTATACCTTGGTTCGTCTTGGTCAAGTACCCCTTTGCCAATATCTCGAAAACCTCCCTTTCCCTTCCATGACCCTAAGAGCCTGAGCTTCAATCTCAGCGACTACTGCATCGACCCTCGGAACAAGCGGGTCTTCGTCAGAGCGACGTTCCCAGAAGATGGCTTCATGTTGGCGCATCTCCCGAAGATGTTTCTGGAATTCCTCGTCATCACGCCAATGCGCGTGTCCCTGCTGCTTCCAATAGTAAGATAACATCCGAGCAGAGATGAGGATCTCGTTCACTATCTTATTCAGATCATCAAAAGGCTTGGCCGAATCTTTACCAAAGCGAGCCATCCACCGGTATCGCATGGCATAGAGCTTGTTGAACAGTTCTTGTCGCTTGATGTATCTCTCGGAAACCACGTATGCCTGATCGTTAATCTGTTTTTCTTCAGGAGATTCATTGGGGGCGGCTTTGCGGGTACTACCTTCTCCTCCATATCCAGAAGGACTCCTGATCTGGCTTATGGCGTCGCGTGATTCGTAGAACAAAGCAAGGGTCTCTTCAGCGAGATCATAGCGACGTTTCCCGACGTACTCAATGCGCCATGCGTTCACGCCGAAGATCACGCTAAAAGCCGCGATCATCACGGAGATGCTCTCGAGTATATTCGCAATGTCCACTGGGAAACACTACCTATGGCTCGTCTGACGCCTGTTACCTGGTCATCTCCCGCTACAGGCTGCCGCAGCCTCGATTTCAATTACATTCCACACACACAGGACTACAGCAAGCCGAGAGGCGCTACTGCGTCACCCGCTCCACAAAGGAACCGTCCCGCGTGTCCACCTTGATGACATCGCCCTCGGTCACGTAGAGCGGCACCTTCACCATCAGCCCCGTCTCCACCGTCGCGGGCTTGGTGCCGGCGGTCGCCGTATCGCCTTTGAAGCCCGGCGCTGTCTGCTTGACTTTCAACGTCACCGTTGTCGGTAGGTCTACGCCCACCGGCTGTCCCTTGTAGGACACCAGTTGGATCGTCTCGCCTTCCTTGAGGTAGCTGACGTCCTCGCCCAGAATGCCCTTATCGAGCTGCATCTGCTCAAAGGTCTTGGTGTCCATGAAATAGTAGATACCGCCGTCGTGGTACAGGTACTGCACCTCCGATGGCTCCAACTGGGCCCG
>JACPQI010000186.1 GCA_016190545.1 Chloroflexota bacterium | reverse complement strand
GGGTGATGACGCGGGTCTTGCCGCTGCCCGGCCCGGCCAGGATGAGGATGGGGCCGGAGACCGTCTCGGCGGCCTGGCGTTGGGCGGGATTGAGGCCTTCCAGAATGTCCATAGCGTGAGGCGAGTATAGGGGAATGGCGGGGTAGGGGACAAGGAAGGTTCGCCGGTTGTAGGGGCGGGTCTGAGACCCGCCCTTTTGTTGGCGAACCGTGCGCCGTGCGCCTTCTGCCTGCCGATCCGCCTGCGACTTGACTGTGCGGGTGGGGCGAATCCAGCCTCACGAGTTCTCGTATACTGGCTTGACGGCCTATCGGGCGGGGGCTACAGTAAAGTTCTCCCAGCAGTTGCTTCGGGAAGAGAAGGCTCGATGGTCCTTATCGGGACTTCAGAGGAGAGGTATGGAACGCTTTGCCGCCCAGTGTAAGCTATGCAAGGTCCCCTTCGTTGGTCTTAGGGGATGGACGTTTCGGGTCTTCTTTCGAGTTGCGCCGTTCCGCAAGAACCCTAACATCTGCAACCGTTGAAATGAGAAGATGCCCCTCGGGCGAGGGGTGCGGCTACCCATCACGGTCCTCTTTGCAGATGTGCGAGGCTTTACCGGCCTGGCTGAACGTCAAGACCCCCACGTGACCGTCGACCTGCTCAACAAGTATTTTGCGGCTGCGTTTCCGGTGCTCCTTCGCCATGACGGGTGCATTGACAAGCTCTTGGGCGACAGCATCATGGCCGTCTTCGGCGCGCCCATCGCGCGGAACGACCATGCGCGACAGGCTGTGCGCGCGGCAATCGAGCTTCAAGAGGCGCTGGGCGGCATGCCAGGACTGGAGGGGCCCCTGCGGATAGGAGTGGGGGTGCATTCGGGAACGGCGGTCGTGGCCAATATCGGGGATGCCCATGTGCGGGACTTTACAGCCATCGGCGACACTGTAAACGTGGCGGCCCGATTGCAGTCTCTCGCCCAGCCTGGGGAGGTCCTCGTGACGTCGCCGGTCTACGAACAGGTAGCCCAGGACTTCCCAGGCGCTCCTGACCGCCAAGTGAAGCTGGAGGGTCGCACTGAGCCGGTAACTGTCTACCGTCTGCGCGGATGAAGGTGGGAGTAGGTGGAGCAGGCATTACGCCAGATCGGCTTTCTTTCCCAGGTCGCTGAAGCAGACCTCCGCCTTCTGGCGCATCACGCCGTGCTTCGACGGTATAGGAAAGGGCAGATCATCTTCCATCAGGGCGACGCCCCTTCTGCCCTCTACCTCCTCCGTCGCGGGAGGGCGCGGGTCTTTCTTCCCTCTGCCAAGGGGACTGAGGTCACACTCGCCATCCTGGGGCTGGGCGACCATTTTGGAGAGCTGGGGGTGCTGGACGGCCAGCCGCGCTCGGCGTCGGTCCAGGCGATGGAGGACACGGAGGCGCTGACGCTGAACCGGGAGGCGATGCTGCGGTTTCTCCGAGAGCACAGCGACGCTGCCTTGAGCGTATGCGTGTCGCTGGCGCAGCGGCTCCGGCAGGCGGACGAGCGACTGGCTGAGACGCTGTTCTTCCCTCTGGCAAGCCGACTGGCTCGGACTTTGCTGGCTCTTGCGGCGCAGACCGGTTCTTCAGAGGTGCGCCTTACCCAAGAGGCATTAGCGGCGATGGTGGGGGCTTCGCGGCAGCGGGTGAACGAGGCCCTCGGCGTGTGGGCAGAACGAGGATGGATAGAGCGCCATCGAGGAAAGGTTATGCTTGTGCGCCCACAGGCTCTCAAGGCTCTGGACAAAGAGCCGATCCAGTAACGGTCAGCCCGGGGGAGTCCAGAGGGGCCATGTTCCTCTGGCAGGGGCATGGGGGTGTCCTCCAGCTTCTTTTTTCCTCTCTCGCTCCCTTGCCAAGGAAGCGAGAGACCGAGAGGGTGAGGGTTTTCGGACGGGTTCTTAGCTCCGTCGCCTTGGTGACACAACGTCTGTCACCTTGGTGGTCGAAGGGCGCTGCGAAGGGGGCTATACTGAAGCCATCGTTTGTGGAGGGAGCACGATGGCAAAGCTAGTTTTCTTTGGCACCCATGGCTCGGAGAACCCGACAAAGGCGGCGATGCCGTTCCTGATGGCGAACGGCGCGGCGGAGGGCGGCATTGCAGCGGAAATCCTCTTGTATGGCGATGCCGCTGTGCTGATGAAAAGCGCGGTCGCCGACAGCGTGGTGCCCGTTGGATGGGCGCCGCTACGAGAGCTTCTGGCTACGACCATTAAGAATAAGGTCCCTATCTTCGTCTGAGGGGGCTGCGCCAAGGCCCGTGGGGTCACGGATGCAGACCTGCAAGGGAAGAACGCCCGCTTCACCACTCCGAAGGAGGCGGCGGAGCACTTGGCTGCGGCGACAAATGTGCTCTCTGTGTAGCAGAAGCAAGAAGCGTTTGCCCATCGTGAGAACGAAGGAGGAAGTATGGCGCAGGATGTGCTGGCGGCGCAGGTGGACGTAGAGACGCTGCGGTGCGAGATCCGCAAGGAGTATGCGGAAGTCGCGAGCAACCCCACGAAGGGGTTTCATTTCCATACGGGCCGTCGGTTGGCCGCGATGCTGGGCTATCTCGACACGTGGCTGGAAAAGGTGCCCGCCGGTGCGCTGGAGTCGTTCGCCGGCACCGGGAATCCGTTTTCCCTTGGCCTGCTGAGGCCCGGCGAGCGTGCGGTAGACGTGGGCTCCGGGGCCGGCTTCGACAGCCTTATCGCGGCCTGGATGGTGGGGCCTACGGGCCGGGTCGTTGGCGTGGACATGACGTTGGACATGCTGCGGAAGGCGCGGGACAGCGCTGCGCAGGCCGGGCTCCCGCACGTGGAGTTCCGCCAGGGCTACGCCGAGTCGCTGCCGGTGCCTGACGGGTGGGTTGATGTGGTGATATCCAACGGCGTTGTGAACTTGTGTCCGGACAAGCTGGCCGTGTTCCAGGAGATGTACCGGGCGCTCAAGCCGGGCGGTAGACTCCAGATCGGCGACATTCTTGTGCAAAAGGCGGTCCCGGATTCAGCCAAGCAGAAGATCGACCTATGGACGGGCTGAATTGCCGGCGCTCTGCTGGAAGCAGAGCTTCAAAGCGTGGTGAGCGAAGCTGGCTTTCACGGGTTTGAGATCACATGGCGCGGGGACGTGTTCACCGGCGCTCCCCAGCAGTCCAGCGCAGCCGCCTTTGGGACCGTCGGTGTCAACTTCCGAGCGCGTAAACCGGCCTAGCACCCCTGCGCAAGCTATTCTGCTGTAGGGGCACCCTGGCATGAACGAGCGCCACCCGTCGCATGCGCCACGCCGCCGGAGGGTGCAGGGAAACTTCCCTGCCGGGGGTTAGAGGGGGTGTCCCCCTCCCCATCCGACTCAGGCAGATGGAGGGGGACCAAGGGGGTGAGGCCTCGGGCTGTAAAATTCATCCCTTGGTGCCATTCCCTTGTAAGGGCGTCTCAGCCCTGCCCTTCGGTCGGCGGGCCAATCCGCAACCGGCGTAGTGGGGCGTACGCCACGTAGAAGACAGCGAACAAGGCGACAGTGAACCCTCCGGCAAAAACCATCGCCCATGAGGCGCCGATATCGTCGGCCATGGTGCCGGCCATGAGCGAGCCGGGAAGGAAGACGCTGAAGGTTACAGACCAGAAGCTCATCACTCGGCCACGGTAGGCGTCAGGGGTGGTGGACTGCAGCAGCACATTGATGGACGCCAGGTATCCCGCCTGGAACACGCCCAGGAAGAACATGGCCGCGAGAGCAAGGGGGAACGTGGTGGCCAGGGCGAAGGCGACCAGGGCGATGCCCGACAGCATCGATTGGATGAGGAGCGTTCGTCCGCTGGGCCTGAAGAAGCGAGAGGCCCCGCTGGCCAGGGAACCTAAGATGCCGCCCACGCCGGTCACGGCAACCAGAAGGCCGAGCGCGTCCGCCCCTCGGTGCAGGTCCTTTTCCGTGAACACGGGCAGCAGGGAGTTGCTGTACGACCACAGGAAGAGGAACATGGGGAAACTCGTGGTGAGGATGGCCAGAGTGATGGGGCGGGCCCACACGTACCGCACGCCTTCGACCATGGTCGATGAGAAGGTAGCCGCGAGTTCCCTCAAGGAGACCTGCGCCGTCTGCTTTCGGTCAAGGCGGATAGCCAAGGTGACGGGTACCACCGCCAGGAAGAGTACGGCCTGCAGGTACAGCATCCCCTGGGCGTTCACCAGGGCGAGCATGTAGCCTCCCAGCGCCGGGCCGCTCATCCGCGTCACGTTGGTCGCCGTGATGAACAGCGTGATGCCGCTCATCCGGTCCTCGTTGGGAACGCACCTGGAGACCAGCGATTGGCGCACGGGGTCGTTGATGGCCCACCCGATCCCGCTCAGGATCGCGAAGAGGAACAGGCTCCAGGCCTGGACCTGGTCGAAGGCGATCATGAGGGCGAACCATAGGGACAGAAGCGCCAACGACAGGTTCACCATGACGGTCAGCCACACTGGGCTCATGCGGTCCGCCAACACCCCGCCTACGGGGCTGGCGAACAGGAAGGGCAGGGTGCGTAGGCCCAGGACCGCGCCGGTGATGAAGGCCGACTGAGTGACCTGGAAGGTGAGCCAGCCCAGGGCCACCTGAAGCATCCAGTTGGCGGTATTGGACAGGACCGTCCCCGTCCAGAAGGAGCGATAGTTCGGATAGGCCAGGGCGGCAAAGGGGCCTTTCCTTCTTATGGCCGTGGAGGCTGAAGGCGTTGCCGACGTGTCGCCAGGCGTGGGCGAGGGCTGTTGCTGCACAGCGTCCAGTCTACCGCACGCACGCGCCCGCCATCGCCGCCTCTACGTTGTCATTCTGAGCGAAGCGAAGCATCTGGGGATAGGGGTTCTCGTCTCGTCCTAGGGGAGAAGCCTCACCTGAGGGCGGTGGGTACCCGACCCCAGATGCTTCGTCGCGGACTTCTCAGCATGACATCCAGAAGAAGGTCCCTCATTGCGGTATTTGCGAAGCATCTCTCGCGCCCGCCACCCACCGCAGGCCCCTCCGCCGCCGGGTCCATTTCCGTTGTAGGGGCAGGTCTCCGACCTGCCCCTCTTTTCCCAGCCCCCTACGCCCGCCGCGTCTCCTCCTCCACGATGCGCCGCTCATCCCCAGCATCAGCGACACCCGCGAGGGCATCGAAGAGGTCGTCAGGCGGGCCGCGGGTGCCGGCGCCCGCTCCATCGTGCCCGTCGTCCTCCACCTGCGCCCCGGCTCCAAGGAGTACTTCCTTCCCTTCCTGCGCGAGAACTACCCTCACCTCACGCCGCAGTACGCCAAGCTCTATAAGGGCGCCTATGCGCCGGAAAGCTACATCCAGCAGGTCTATGCAGTAGTGGAGGAGCTATGCGACAAGTGGGGCCTCTCGCAACAGCCCCGCGAACCGGACCCGCCCAAAGGCCAGCTCACCCCGGCCCTCTAGCACGTGGTTGCGTATATACCGGGGCATCCTATCGATGTTCCTGGGGAGTCCAGAGGGGCGACGCCCCTTTGGCGGGGGCGCTGGGGGAGTCCCCCAGAATTTCTCTCCCCCTTCCAGGAAAGGAAGGGGGACACAGGGGGATGGTTCGTAGGCCAAGCGTGCGAGGCCCTGCGAGTAGAGAGCACAGCTCTATGAGCGGCCTGCCGCGACCTCTTCAGCCACCAGGTCGCCCATGCGAGCGGTGCCGACCAGGGTGCAGCCTTCTTCCATCACATCGTAGGTGCGGTAGCCCTTGGCGAGGACCGCCTCCACGCCATCCTCCACCGCCCTGGCCTCCCTGTCCATGTTGAAGGAGTGGCGCAACAGCATGGCGGCGGAGAGGATGGTGGCGCAGGGGTTCACCATGTCCTTGCCCTTGCGGTGCGGCACGCTGCCGTGGACCGGCTGGTACATCCCTGTGCACGTGGTCATGTTGGGATCACCCGCCCCGTCCTCTGCTTGCAGCTCCGCCGAAGGTGGCATGCCCAGGGATGCCATGATGACCGATGCCGCGTCGCTTAGGAT
>JACPQI010000183.1 GCA_016190545.1 Chloroflexota bacterium | reverse complement strand
GAGGACTGTATCTACAAGGCCAGATGGGGAATGGAGGAGCACATCGCGCTGTTGCGGGAGCGCGGGTTGCCCGTGCCAAAGTCCAACCCCAACCTACGGTGACCATCCAAAACGGGCGGCAACCTGCGGGCGTGGGATAAACAGAGCCCAACAATGGCGCGCGTGCCGATGTTTGTGCAGTGGTGGGGAAACAGGCTGAATCCTGTGGGGTGAAGTGGAGACTCCAGCGGCTCCTTGCAGGAGGGGTTTTTCCGCGTGGCTAAACTGCCTACTATCCCGAAAGGCAAATATCTCGAAGACTATGTCGCTGCCTTACTGCAACACAATGGCTACTTTGTAGAAAAGAGTGCGGTTGAACGTGGAGAAGCTGAAGTACTAGAGCTAGACATACTGGCTACTTATTATCCTGAGCGGATCCCCACCAAGGTGCTCTTTGAAGTGAAATCGGGAGCATGGGGATTTTCTGACATCTTCAAACTCTTAGGCTGGAAGACGTACCTAAGCCCGCAGAAGGTGAATCGCGCATTCTTCGTCGCGTCGCAAGTGTCAACGGATACTCCTGTCAAGTTTTTTGAGGAAAAGTGCAACCAACTTGGTATCACCTTGGTTGCCGTTCCCGATCCAGAAAAGCTCGAGCCGGCGATGATTACTGCCGAGTTGATGAGCGAACCGGTTTCGCCTCTCGACCGAAGCATTTGGCAGTTCTCGTTCTGGATGGAGCGGTGTACACAGAGAGTTGTTTCTCAGGCACGAAAAGCAGCTGGTCCCGCGAAAGGGCCTGGCGAGGTCTACCAGTACCAAGAGCTGATAAAGAACGGGATGCTGTTGACAGGGAACATCCGGGAGCGGCTCTCGGCTCTGTTTGACGCTCACTTCGACCATCCTGACTTGTCTAAAAACGTGGCCAACGAAATGGATCACATATTGCCCGTCGCTCAATGGCCAGCAGGTACACATTGGTCGGAAGCGTTGAAAAAATGTGAGCACCCTCTCGTCCAGGCAGCACTGTACTACCAGCAAAAGTCCAGACTGGCGATACTCAAAGGTGCTGTAGACTACGCATGCATGGACTTAGCCGGGTTCCTCCCTAAGAAGAAAACCGTGAAGTTCCATGGGCTTGAAATACCCCTAAGTACTCTGACGCCCAACTTCCATGTGGCCGTAGATGCCATCAAGTCAATACAGGACTTCGAGCGTATCCCATGCCTTTGGCAGAGTTTCATGTGGAAGTGGGGGGCGTTTTTCCTCGTGGAAAAAGAGGAGGACGAGACCGTCGCATTAGCGAAGGAGGTCAAGATGCCTGTAGAGTCCGCTAAACAGGCGCTACTCCTCTTTGACAAGCTATTCCCGCTCGATAGTAGTTGGTTTGTTGAACTCCAGGGAGTCAAGATATTGAAGCTGTTCCCCTGCACATTCCGGGGGGTAGGATCCTATTTGAGATTGTGCAGGACTAAAGCTGACGACTATCAAGTCTTCCGGTCTCCGAAGACTCCCTACTTGGCTACTAATTTGAGCCGGTGGCACAATACTGGGGCAGAGCTACTTGAAAGTTTTGGGACTACTGCGTAGTTCTGGGCGCATCTCATGGTGATCTCTCATCACCCCTAGACACAGCCCGGTTGCAGCGCTCGCTGGTGCCACTGCACCAGGATAGGTCATCGTTCGTTGTGAAAACTCAGCACACCTTCCCCGGCACGCGTGCCCACCAATCACTTTGAGGTCGTGTTCGGAATCCTCCACGTCATTTTGCATCCGTCGTCTTCGTCACCCTCTACGTAGGCGAGTCGTCAACGAGGTCGCGGGTGTGGAGGTAGTCCTTGGGCAGGAAGAAACGGAAGCCCGCTTTCACCGCGAAGAGCTGGTCCATGTCGCCGTCGCCGATGTGCCAGTAGGCGCTGGCGGAGAACTGCTGCTTGAGCTGGGCCATCGTGTGCTTGAGGATGGTGAAGTCCGGCGTGACGCCGTGGGCCGCCCACAGCCGCTGCTGGTCGCTCACGGTGCGGTCGGAGGCGCTGCCGATGAGGTTGCCCTGCGTGCGCTCCATGAGGGCCAGCTCCACGACGATGACGCCGGGCGGGCTGCCGAAGCTCATGGTGCCGTCGATGTCAAAGCTGATTAGCTTGCGCTTCATCGCTGCTCTAAAACCCGCTCACTGCGGAACTGGACGCAACCACAACCTCACCATCTATCTCCCTCTCCAAGTACTTGGAGAGGGAATGGCCCCGACGAGTCGGGGCCTTGGGAGAGGCCTTGTTCCCAGCGTGTCCCTGAAACAGGGGTGCATCACTTGTGCTTCCAGACCGTGCCTTTGGGGGTGTCTTCCAGCGCCACGCCCAGGTCGAGGAGCCGCTGGCGCACCGTATCGGCCAAGGCCCACTGCTTGCTCTGTCGCAGCTCCTGACGCAACTGGACCAGCGCCTCGATGAACGGCTCGGCGGCCTTGTCCTTCTGAACCGGCTCCGTCAGCCGCAGGCCGAGGACGCCTGAGAGCTCGCGCAGCCTCGCCTGGCCCCGGTCTGCCCGCTGGCCGTTGTCGCGCGCCCGGTTGATGTCGCGCGCCAGGTCGAACAGGGCCGCGACCGCCTGGGGCGTGTTGAAGTCATCGTCCATCGCATCCAGGAACCGGCGGCGGTACTGCTCCGCGTCGATAGCCTCCTGTCCCTGGCCCTCGTCACGCTGGCCGAGGGCGGCGCGCAACCGAGCGACGGCCTTCTCCGCTCCCGCAATCGCCTCCTCGCTGTAGGAGAGCGGGCTGCGGTAGTGGGAGCCGAGGACGAAAAGTCGAATGGCGTCCGCGCTGTAGCGCTCCAGCGCCTCACGCACAGTCACCAGCCGGCCCGTGGACTTGCTCATCTTGTCTTCGCCAAGCTGGAGCAGGCCATTGTGCAGCCAGTAGCGGGCGAAAGGCCCCTTGCCGCTGTAGCACTCGGACTGGGCCAGTTCGTTCTCGTGGTGGGGGAAGATAAGGTCCTGGCCGCCGCCGTGGATGTCCAGGGTCTCGCCCAGGTACTTCATGGACATGGCCGTGCATTCGATGTGCCAGCCGGGGCGGCCCTTGCTCCAGGGGCTGTCCCAGGCGGGCTCGCCGGGCTTGGCCGCCTTCCACAGAGCGAAGTCCACAGGGTCTTCCTTGAGCGGGTTCGCCTCCACGCGAGCGCCGGTCTGCATGCTCTCCAGCGACCGGTGGCTCAGCTTGCCGTAGCCGGGGGCCTTGGCGACGCGAAAATAGACATCGCCGCCTTCCACCGCGTAGGCGTAGCCCTTCTCGATGAGGCGTGCGATGATGGCGACGATGTGGTCGATCTCCTGGGTGGCGCGTGGGTAAACGTGCGCCCGCTGGATGTTGAGGCCGTCCATCTCCGTCAGGTAGTCCTGGATGTAGCGCTCCGGCAGCGTGTGGAAGGGGACACCGAGACGGTTTGCCTCGGCGATAATCTTGTCGTCGATATCCGTGAAGTTCTGGACGTGCTTGACGGTGAGGCCCCGGTACTCCAGGTAGCGGCGTATGGCGTCGAAAAAGATATAGCTCATGGCGTGGCCCATATGGGCCGGGGCGTAGGGCGTAATGCCGCAGACGTATATCTTCACCGCGCCGTCGGAGGGCGTGAACTCCTCCTTGCGGCCCGTCAGGGTGTTGGTCACCTTCATCGGCGCTCCTCGATCAGGGCGACGGCCTGGGCGGCGATGCCTTCATTGCGGCCCACGAAGCTAAGGCCGTCCGTGGTGGTGGCCTTGACGCTCACGCAGGACACGTCGACGCCCAGGGCTTGGGCCATGGCATGTCGCATCGCATTGTAGTGGGGGGACAGCCGCGCTTTCTGGGCGAGTATTGTAGCATCCACATTCACGATGCGCCATCCGCGCTCGGCCAGCAGCCGCGCGGTGGACTCCAGGAAGCGCATGCTGCTCGCGCCCTTCCACTGAGGGTCGGACGACGGGAAGTACGTGCCGATGTCGCCCAGGGCGGCGGCCCCCAGCAGGGCGTCGACGACGGCGTGAGCGACGGCATCGGCGTCGCTGTGCCCGTCCAGTCCCACGTCGCTGGGGATGGTGACGCCGCCCAGGATGAGGGGGCGGCCCGGCGTCAGCCGGTGCGCGTCATAGCCGGTCCCGATACGCATGGTCAGTGGCGACTCTCCGTGCG
>JACPQI010000182.1 GCA_016190545.1 Chloroflexota bacterium | reverse complement strand
CGCGCGCCGTTGCCGGCATGGAAGGGTTTGGTCATGGTGCCGAAGTTCCCCACAATGCCTCCAGCCTCCGAGGCAGCGATGCCCAGCGCCCGGCGGGTCTTGAGCGGGTCCAGCTTCAGCAGGCGGGCCGCCGCTGCCGCCGCGCCCACCGGCGCCCACACCCCGGTGGGATGATAGCCGTTCCCCAGGAACTTGAGGCCCACCTCCTGCCCAACGCGGTAGATGACCTCAAATCCGATGGTATAGGCCGCCAGCACCTCCTCGCCGGAGGCGTACAAGGCCTCGCCAAGGGCGAGGATGGCAGGGACAAGGGCGACTGACGGGTGCCCCGCACAGCCGGTGTGCATATCGTCGTAGTCCATGGCATGACCCATGACGCCATTGGCGAAGGCGGCGTCCTGAGGCGATGATTTGAAGCCGCCGCCGAACACGCCGGAGCGCGGCGCGGCTCCAAGCCCCCGCACGTAGTCCGTGACGATGCGGCCTATCGGCTCCCGGGAGGCGGCCAGGATAACGCCGACGCAGTCCAGGGTGGCGTCCCGGGCCACGTCCATAGCGTCCTTCGGAATGTCCTTGCTCGGCGTATGGACGATGAACTCCGCTATGCGCTCCGTTGCACCCGACATCGAGCACCCCCAATACAAACGAGTTAGTATGCGACCAATCAAGCTGTGCCCATGATATGAAGCCTGGAGCACTGGTGTCAACCGGCGCGAAGCTTGCCAAACAACCATCTCAAAAGTCCTTCAACACCGTCATTTCCTGCACAGTGAGAGGAACATTGACGCTCGGGTGTCTGTGTCACCCTTGAGTCCCGACAGGTCGGAACGAAGGGTCTCAGTTCCTGCTAAGGCTGGTGTTTTACGAGAGATTCTTCGCCCCGATTGCATCGGGGCGAAGAATGACAAAGGGATGTCCACTCCACTATCGAACAGAGGCCTAAGAGCGCAACGCAAGGCCGCAACCTCGTCAGCTTCCATAGGCAAAGCTCACTTATGTCATGCATGTCCACCTTGACGTACGAGTAAGATTCAGCTACACTTTGCCTTTGCGTGTGATATGAATACGTTGAAGAGCTACGCAATCGTTGAGACGGGCGGCAAGCAGTACCGCGTCGCGCCCGGCGACCGCATCGACGTCGAAAAGCTGGACGCTGAGCCCGGCGCCACGGTGACGCTCGACCGGGTGCTGCTGGTCGCGGGCGAAAAAACGGTCAAGACAGGAACGCCTACGGTCCCCGGCGCTACGGTGAAAGCCGTCGTCGAGGCCCAGGGGCGCTCCGTCAAGACTGTGGTGTACAAGTTCAAGCGCAAAGTTCGCTATCGCCGGAAGCGGGGGCATCGGCAGTCGTTCACCACCCTGCTCATCCAGGAGATCGCCGGCGCGTAACATGGAGGCGAGAGGCTAGGTATGGCACATAAGAAGGGCGGCGGCAGCACACGGCTGGGCCGGGACAGCCAGTCCCAGCGCCTGGGCGTTAAGCGCTTCGGCGGCGAGCAGGTGCGGGCGGGCAACATCATCGTTCGCCAGCGCGGCACCCGCATCGAGCCGGGCGTGAACGTGGGCCTGGGCAGGGACCACACCCTCTTCGCCCTGGTGGACGGCGTGGTGACGTTCGATCACGCAAGCAAGGACAAGAAGCGGGCGAACGTGCAGCCCGCCAGCAAGTAGGCAGGACGATGAAGGCGAAGATCCACCCCAATTACATGATGGCAACGGTATCGTGCGCCTGCGGCAACAGCTGGCAGACCGGCGCCACCAAGTCCACGCTCAAGGTGGAGGTGTGCAGCCGCTGCCACCCCTACTTCACCGGCGAGCAGCGCATCGTGGACACGGAGGGCCGCGTGGAGCGGTTCGTCAAGCGCTGGCAGAAGGGCCGGAAGAAAGCCGCGCCAAAGGTTGCCGTCCCGGTTGCCGAGCCCGCGCCGGAGCCCGAGGCGAAGGCCGAGGAGCCTGCCCCAGAGCCTGAAGCGAAGCTCTAGGAACCGGCGCCCCAGGCCTAGCTGAGCATGATGCGTGTCACT
>JACPQI010000027.1 GCA_016190545.1 Chloroflexota bacterium | reverse complement strand
TCTCTACGACCGGAGAGCTCAAGACGAAGCCCACACAACACAGCGTCAAAGAACTCCGCAGCCTGGGCATCCAGCCCGACGTCATCGTTCTTCGCAGCGACCACCCGGTGGCTGACGATATCAAGACGAAGATAGCCCTGTTCTGCGATGTAAAGAAGAATGCGGTGGTCCCCCTGATGACGGCCCAGACGGTCTATGAGGTGCCCGTCATCCTGGAAGATGCGGGGCTGGGCGATTTCATCTGCGACGAACTGGGCCTCAAGGCCCCCGCCCACGATATGACCGACTGGCGGGCCATGGTGGAGCGCATCAAGGCGCCCAAGGAGCCGCTGGAAATCGCCATCGTGGGCAAATACGTGGAGCTGCCGGACGCCTATATGTCCGTGCGGGAGGCGCTGCGCCACGCCGGTTTCTATCACGGCAGGGATACCGTGGTGCGCTGGGTCCATTCCGAGGACGTGGAGCGCAACGGGCCGGAGAGCTACCTGCGGTCCGTGAGCGGCATCATCGTGCCGGGCGGCTTCGGCCCGCGCGGCATTGAGGGGATGATTCAGGCGATCCGCTACGCTCGCGAGAACCGGGTGCCGTACCTGGGCCTGTGCCTTGGCATGCAGCTCATGGTCGTGGAGTATACTCGGAACGTTCTCAATCTTGAGGGCGCGAATTCGACGGAATTCAATGAGAAAACGCCGCACCCCGTCATTGACCTGATGCTGGAGCAGCGGAACATCCGCGTCAAGGGTGGGACCATGCGTCTGGGCACCTATCCATGCCATATGACGCCGGAGACGTGGGCCCATAGGGCCTACGGCGAGCCCGTGGTGTACGAGCGGCATCGCCACCGCTTCGAGCTGAACAACGTCTACAGGGAAGCGCTGGAAAAGGCGGGTCTCATCGTCGGGGGCCAGTCGCCTGACCATAAGCTTGTGGAAATCATGGAGGTGGCGGGCCACCCCTTCATGGTGGGAGTGCAGTTCCACCCCGAGTTTCAGTCCCGGCCCGACAGGCCTCAGCCCCTGTTCCGGGAGTTTGTCGGAGTGGCCAGGAGCGTCATCCGTGAGGGCGGGCAGCCGCGTTTGCCCCTGGAAGCGGCGACCCCATAGCGAGAGTGCCAGGGCTGGACAGCGCCGTCCGCCCTGTGCTAGAATGGCGCGAAGGAAGAATGAAACTCTTCCTGGACACAGCTAATATTGATGAAATCCGCCGCGGCGCAAGCATGGGCGTCATCAGCGGCGTCACCACCAATCCCTCCCTTGTAGCCAAGGAAGGTCGGGCCGACCTCAAGGCTTCGCTTCTCGAAATAGCCTCTATCGTCAATGGCCCTATTTCCATAGAAGTGACTGCTCTTGACATGGAGGGCATGATTGGTGAAGCCCGGGAGATAGCGACGTGGCATCCCAACGTGGTGGTCAAGATACCCGTGACGGCCGCCGGCCTGGAGGCCATTTCCATCCTCTCGCGGGAGGGCGTCAAGATTAACATGACCCTGACCTTCTCCGTTAACCAGGCGCTGCTTGGCGCGCTGGCGGGCGCAGCGTACATCAGCCCCTTCGTGGGCCGCCTGGACGATGAAGGGCACGACGGCATGGGCATCGTCGCGGAGGTCGTACAGGTGTTCAAGCGCTACGGCTTGCCGACGAAGGTCCTGGCGGCGAGTATCCGGCATCCGCTTCACGTGATCGCGGCGGCAAAGGCGGGAGCGGACATCGCCACCATCCCCTACAAAGTCCTCACCCAGATGGTGCACCATCCGCTGACCGATGTGGGCATCGCGCGTTTCAACGAGGACTGGCAGCGACTGGTCAAGTCCCGATAGGCGGAACGTGCGCCTGCCTTCCGATACATGGATGGCCTGATAGTACGGAGTGGGGACCGAGCGTGTGTCCCATCCAAGGGAAGTTCTATGCAGAATGACATTGCAACGCAAGACCTGGAAAACAAGTCCCGAGAGGAACTGGCGGAGATCGCCAGGGAGCTTGGGATTCAAGGCTACGCGACGCTGAAGAAGGAAGACCTGATCTTCCGCTTGACACAACGCGCGCGGAGCGAGCCGCCGCCGCCGACGGC
>JACPQI010000179.1 GCA_016190545.1 Chloroflexota bacterium | reverse complement strand
CTTCTGCGGCGTGGCCGGCCTCAAGCCCACCTACGGCCTGGTGAGCCGCTACGGGCTGGTCGCCTTCGCCAGCTCCCTGGACCAGATCGGCCCCCTGGCCAGGGACGTGCGCGACTGCGCTCTCATGCTCAACGCCATCGCCGGGTACGACCCGAAGGACTCCACCTCTATCAATCATCCGGTGCCGGACTATTTGAAAGCCCTGGCGCCGGATATCAAGGGCCTACGCATCGGCGTTCCCAGGGAATATGTAGGCGAAGGCATGGACGATGGCGTGAAGGACGTGTTCACTCGCGCCGTCGCCAAGCTGCGGGAACTGGGCGCCGTCGTCGAGGAGTGCTCGCTGCCCCACACCACCTACGCCCTGGCTGTCTACTACATCATCGCCCCCTCAGAGGCCTCGGCCAACCTGGCCCGCTACGATGGCGTCAAGTACGGCTACTCGGCCCCGGACGCTGAGAACATGTGGGACGCCATGGAGAAGACCCGGCAGCACGGTTTCGGGCCGGAGGTGAAGCGCCGCATCATGCTGGGCACCTACGCCCTCTCCGCCGGGTACTATGACGCCTACTACCTGAAAGCCCAGAAGGTCCGCACCCTCATCCGCCGGGAGATGGAGGAGGCCTTCACCACGTTCGATGTGCTGGTGACGCCCACCTCGCCGGAGGCGGCGTTCACCCTGGGCGCTAAGACGGACGACCCTTTCCGTATGTACCTGAGCGACGTCTGCACTTTCCCGGTGAACATCGCCGGTATCCCAGGAATCTCCGTGCCCTGCGGCTTCCTCTACGGCCTGCCGGTGGGCCTGCAGGTGCTGGCGCCCGCCTTCGGCGAAGAGAAGCTGCTGCGGGTCGCTTACGCCTACGAACAGTCGACGGGCTGGCATAAGCTGCGGCCCCCGCTGTAACAACGCCTGAGGTATCATGGGACGGAGAACGGTGCAGCCATGACAGCAGACCAGAACAAGAAAGATGTCCTCCGCATCCTGGAGAAGGATGCCCGCACCACGCCGGAGGAGATCGCCGCCATGACCCGCCTGCACGTGGAGCAGGTGAAGTCGATTGTCGAGGAGGCGGAGCGGGACCGCACGATCCTGCGCTACAAGACCATCGTCAACTGGCGAAAGGTGGAGCGAGACCGGGTGTGGGCGCTCATCGAGGTGCGGGTCCAGCCGGAGCGCGACCGGGGGTTTGACGCTCTTGCCGAGCGCATCTACCGTTTCCCGGAGGCCCACTCCGTCTACCTGGTGTCAGGCCAGTATGACCTGGCTGTGCTGGTGGCGGGCGAATCCATGCAGGAGGTGGCGAGCTTCGTCTCCAGGAAGCTTGCGACCCTGCCCGGCGTGGCCGGCACCGTGACTCACTTCGTCTTGCACCGCTACAAAGAAGAAGGCGAAGTGCTTGAGGACGGCGAAGACTCGAAGCGCCTCCCTATGCAGCCGTAGGCCCAATTTCGGTCGTGGAGAAGGACAATGGCGGATCTCGTCAAAATCTGCAAGGCCGCTGAAGTGCCTCCAGGCTCGGTGCAGGAGTTCGAGTTCCGGGGCGAGACCATTATGGTCACCAACCAGAACGACCGCTATTACGCGCTCAACACAAGCTGCCCCCACATGGGAGGCAAGCTCAGCAAAGGCGCCATTGATGGCCTCACCGTCACTTGTCCCCGCCATGGCTCCAAGTTCATGCTCAAGACCGGCGAGGTGGCCGAGTGGGCGCCCAAGACCTTCGCTCCAGCCAAGCTGGCGGTGCCGCCCCGTCCTGCCAGGGCCTATGAGGTAGCGATCATGGGCGACGATCTGTGGCTGGTCTGGGGCAATGATTAAGAGCAGGCTATGACTCCTTCGTCACGCAACCAGCCCAAGACGGCGCGCGACCCCCTTGCCCGGCGGGTGCGGCAGGTCCCTCCCTCCGGCATCCGCAAGTTCTTCGACCTCATTTCTTCTATGGAAGGGGCCATTTCCCTGGGCGTGGGCGAGCCTGACTTCGCCACGCCCTGGCACATCCGTGAGCAGGCCATCCGCGCCATTGAGCAAGGCTACACCCACTACACCTCCAACTATGGCCTGCCGGAGTTGCGACGCGAGTTGGCCCGCCACCTCAACGACCGCTACGGCCTGGACTACGACCCCAAGTCCGAGCTGCTCATCACCGTCGGCGTCAGCGAGGGGCTGGACCTGTCCATGCGGGCCATCCTGGACCCGGGCGATGAGGTCATCGTGCCCGAACCCACTTACGTCTCTTATCTTCCCTGCGTCACCCTCGCCGGCGGCGTGCCGGTGCCCGTGCCCACCACCATCGAGAACGACTTCAGGGTGCGCGCCTCCGACATTGAGGCACGGGTAAGCCCCCGTACCAAGGCCATCATCCTCTGCTACCCCAACAACCCGACGGGCGCGGTCATGGAGCACGACGAGATGGCGGCTATCGCCGAGGTGGCTCGCCGTCACGACCTCATCGTGGTGTCGGACGAGGTCTATGCTCGGCTGGTCTACGGCGGCCACGACCACGTCTGCTTCGCCGCTCTGCCCGGGATGCAGGAGCGCACCATCCGCCTGGGCGGCGTCTCCAAGGCCTATGCCATGACCGGCTGGCGCATAGGCTACGCGGCAGCCCGTGGCGAAGTCCTGGAAGGGATGATGAAAATCCACCAGTACACCATCATGTCGGCCCCGACAATGGGCCAGTACGCCGCCATCGAGGCGCTGCGCACCTCGGAGGCGGACGTAGTCGACATGCTGTGGGAGTACGACCGCCGCCGCCGCCTGATCGTGGCCGGCCTCAACAAGATCGGCATGACCTGCTTCGAGCCACGTGGGGCCTTCTACGCCTTCCCCTCCATCAAGTCGACCAGCCTCACATCCGAGGAGTTTTCCCTGAAGCTGCTCACGGAAGAGAAGGTCGCCGTTGTGCCGGGCTCCGCCTTCGGGCAGGCTGGCGAGGGCTATGTGCGCTGCTGCTACGCCGTCGCCACCCCACAGATTGAAGAGGCCCTGGCGCGAATGGGCCGCTTCATGGACCGACACCGCCGCACGTAGCTGTTCGCCGTGGACTGCGGTGCGAGGCATCGCGACGGTCCCTGACCCCTTTGGGCGAGTACCAAATGAGCGGAGGTGCGTAGACGTGCTGCTCTGGGCCGCCGCCAGCGTAGCCACCTTCTCGTTCCTCATCTGGGTCTATCTGGTGTGGTTCCGGGGATTTTTCTGGCGCTTCAACCCTCGCCTGGCGCTGGGGCCGGTGGACATCGGCGCCCTCTCTGAGTGGCCGTCGGTCGGCGTCGTCATACCGGCGCGCAACGAGGCCCCGCTGTTGGCCCAGACCCTGCCGACGGCGCTCTAGCAGCGTTATCCCGGCCTCCTCCACGTGTTCCTGGCCGACGACCACAGCGAGGACGGCACCGGCGTGGTGGCGCGTCGCATCGCCGAGGAGATGGGGACGGACCGCCTGACGGTGCTGGGAGTAGGGCCGTTGCCGGAGGGCTGGACGGGCAAGCTGTGGGCGGTGCAGCAG
>JACPQI010000187.1 GCA_016190545.1 Chloroflexota bacterium | reverse complement strand
TTCTCTGCAACGGGTCGTCGGAGCCTAGACGTCCAGCGCAGCCTCTCCGAAGGGTGTCGTCCGTCCGCGTCCCCCCCGTGTCGCCCCCCTCCAGCCCCCTGGCCCGTCCGTCGCGCCCGCCCCCTCTCGCCTGACCGGTTTTCGCTTGACGCCGCGCCCCCCGGCTGCGGTATGCTCCCCTCCGTCTCGGCGTGGGCGGGCCCTGCGCTGCCCTCGTGACGCCAGCCGGGCCGCGCGGCCCAAAGGCAAACTATCACCCATGTACACGGCGAAGCTGCGACAACCCAGCCGCCATTCCACCAGGAGGAGCCTGGAAAAGACGAGCCAGCGGAGATTCAAGGGGTGAAACGGCCAGCAGCTTGACTTCTCCGACGCATGATCCAGATCTCGAAGACTGAAGGAGCACACTATGGCTAAATCCGTGATGAACCTTGTGGCAGTGGGAGACGTTCACCCTAACCGGGAGGATCCGAAGACGCTCTTTGGCCTCGTCGCGGACGTCCTCAAGCAGGGAGATGTCACCCTATGCCAGTTGGAGTGCACCCTCTCGGACAAGGGCACGGTGCGAACCGATGTCCGAAACCCCACGCACCGGGTCCCTCCCAAGAACATCGACGCCCTGACTGCCGGCGGGTTCAACGTTGTCACCTTCGCGGGGAACAACAACCTCGACTACGGCCTCGACGCCTTCTTTGACACCCTGGCCCGTTTGGAGCAGGCCGGCATCAAAACGGTCGGAGCCGGAAGGAACCTCGAAGAGGCCCGACGCCCGCTGTTCGTTGAGAAGAACGGTGTGCGGATTGCCTTCGTGAACGCCTGCTCGATCGTCAGGGACGGGTACGAGGCAACCGCTCAGCGTCCTGGAATTGCCCCGCTCCGCGTGAAGACGTTCTACGAGCCCCTCGAGAACATCTACGAGCAGCCAGGGACTCCGGCCCGCACCGTCACGGTGGTGGATGTCGATGATCTCGACGCGGTGTGCGAGAGCATCCGAGCCGCAAAGCGGGAGGCCCACGTGGTCCTGGGATGCTTCCACTGGGGCGTTCACTTCACGTATGACCTGGCCATGTACCAGCCGGACATCGCCTACGCCGCAATTGATGCCGGCGCGGACCTGATCCTCGGAACGCACCCCCACTGCCCCCAGGCGATCGATGTCTACAAAGGGAAGGCCATCTTTTACAGCCTGAGCAACTTCGCCTTCGAGATGCCCGAGCGCGCTGCGAAGGTGGGCGTGGGGGAATACCTCTCCTTCTACGGCATCCCGTTGGATCGTGAGGTCCCGACGCATCCGCACCCGAGCCATTGCCGGCGGTCGGTAATCGTCAAGGCTCGGATATCCCGCGACGGGATCGAACGAGTGGCGTTCATACCGAGCCTCTTCAACCTCCAGGCGCTTCCGGAGATTCAGAAGCCTGGCACCGCGGGCTACCAGGAAATCAAGCAGCTGCTCGAGAAGTTGTCGAGGCCGTTGGCGACCGAGCTTGCCGAGGAGAACGGGGAGTTCGTGGTCCAGCCGGAGAAGGGGGAGGCCGTTGACACGCGGCGGCTCCTCCGCCATCGGCGGATCTCCTACTCCTCGCTCTCTGAGCTGGCGACTCAGCCTGTTTAGGGCAGACCTGAGGGAAAGCGCGCACGCAGGTTCTTTCGTCCAAGGGGGGGAGACAATGACCGCCATTAGACCGGTCAACTCGTTGGAAGTCCCCAGGTTTGCCGGCATCTCGACCTTCATGCGCCTGCCGTGGATCACCGACTTGAGCCAATTGGATGTCGCGTTTATCGGGGTGCCATTCGACGGCGGGCAGTCCTCACGTACCGGTGCCCGCTTCGGGCCCCGCGCCGTCCGTGACATGTCGTCAGGGATCAAGCCCTACAATGCCGCCATGCAGACGGATCCCTACAAGAAGTTCCGGGCAGGCGATTACGGGGACTTCGTCACGAACCCGCTGAGCGTGGAGGAGAGTCTCCGGAAGATCACGGAGCAGATGGATGCGGTGCTTCGGGCCAACGTGTTCCCCATCTGCGTCGGCGGGGACCACTCCATTTCGTTGCCGCTTCTGCGCGCGATCGCCAAGAAGCATGGCCCGGTCGGCCTGATCACCTTCGACGCCCACCACGATACCCAGGACGAGTATTTCGGTTCCAAGTACGGCAGCGGCACGCCGTTCCGCCGTGCCATCGAAGAGAAGTGCGTGGATCCCCGGAGAACCGTCATGATTGGCCTCCGAGGGACGATCTATCGGGAAGAGGACTACGGGTTCTGTCGAGACCAGGGCATTCGGACCGTCATGATGGAGGAACTGTACGAGCGGGGCACCGCGGTCGCCTTGGACGCCATGGAGCAGCTGCGGACCCAGAAGTGTTACGTCACCTTCGACATCGACGGGGTGGATCCCGCCTTTGCCCCGGGGGTCACCGGGCCGGTTCCGGGCGGGTTTACCAGCGCCGAGGCGATCCAGATGATTCGCCGGCTGAAGGGCTTCAACATTGTGGGCTTCGACGTGGTCGAGGTGATGCCGATGTACGACACGGCCGGGATCACCGCCCTGCTCGCAGCCACTCTCGCATTCGAGTTCCTGTGCACTCGCTGACTGCCCCTGGAACCCCCCAGAAGTCGGCGGCATAGCCGAAGACTTCGACCTCCAGGCGCATGATTTGCCGAGCATGTGGGGTACCTGAGAAGGGTTTGCCCGATCGACAAGTGGGAGGGGAGCCATGAGAAAGATATGTGCGGGGGTCTTGATCACCCTGTTGGTCGTCACCCTCGGCCAGTCGGTCCACGGAGGGGCGGCGTATCCGACCCAGCCGATCCTGTTTATTGCGCCCGCTAGCCCCGGCGGGGGCTGGGATCAGACCGCTCGGGCACTGGCCAAGGTGCTCCAGGAGACGAGTCTAGTGCCTGTCCCTATAACCGTTACCAACATGCCAGGCGGAAGCGGGACGGTGGCCCTCACGAACATCGCGACGACCAAGCGGGGTGAGCCGTACACCTTGGCCGTCTTCTCGCCGTCCCTCGTCCTGCAACTGGCCCACAAGCGCGTGAAGCTCGGGGTGAAGGACTTCACGCCCCTGGCCTCTCTCACGGCGGACTTTGGGGTGCTGGCAGTGCGGAAGGAGTCTCCCTACAAAGACCTGCGTTCCTATTTGCAAGTTCTTGGCCGGAACCCGAGCGCCATTTCAATCGCCGGCGGCTCAGCCATGGGCGGCCAAAGTCACATCGGGGCGGCCTTGATGCTCAAGTCCGCAGGACTGGACCCAACGAAGATGCGGTACGTGGCCTATCAAGGTGATGGCGATGCAATGCTGGCATTGCTTGGGGGCCACGTGGACTCGATCTTCGTGTCGATCTCGGGCGTGATAAGCCAGCTCGAGGCTGAGCAGGTCAACGTGTTGGCGATCTTCGCAGATAAGCAGTTAGGACCTCCGTTTACGCAAGTCCCTGTCGGGAAGGAGCAGGGCGTGCCGCTCGTCTTCCCGATCTGGCGCGGGATGTACATGCCGCCTGGAGTCGATAAGGCACACGTGATGTACTGGGACGGCGTCTTCCGAAAGCTGCGGGATACGTCCGCATGGAAGGACACGCTCAAGCGCCTCGGCTGGCTCGACAACTACATGGGTCCGGAAGAGTTCAAGAGTTTCGTCGAGAAGGAACTTCGCGATTACGAGACTGTACTGAAGGAGCTGGGAGTACTCTAGTGCGGCGGGATCGGCTAGAAGGTCTCGTGCTGCTGGCCCTCGCGGCCGCCTTCTGGCGCGGGGCCTACCGGATGCCAGCCTATGGGATCACCGATCCGGTAGGCCCCGCCGGCTTTCCCATTCTCCTCGCAGGTGCCCTCGGTCTCACCGCGGGGGTGCTGATTGTCCGGCCGAGGGCTGAAGAGCGCGCGCAGCGGGGCCGCCCCCTGCACATGGTCATCGTTTTCGGCCTCCTGACGGGTTACATTCTTCTATTTGAGCGCCTCGGGTTCCTCCTGAGCACCGTCCTGTTTCTCTCATCCTCAATCGCCCTGTTTGCACCTGGGTGGAGGTGGCGGGTCCCTCTCTTCGCCATCGTTCTGACGAGCCTGCTGCAACTCCTGTTCGGGTACGCGCTCGGAATCAGCCTCCCAAGCGGGTTGTTAGGAGGGAAGTAGTGGAGACCCTCGACCACCTGCTGTACGGGCTGACCATCGTCCTGGAGCCGGCGAATCTTGGCTTCCTCCTGCTCGGGACCGTGCTCGGGACACTGGTCGGGGTCTTACCTGGTATCGGGCCCCAGGGCGCGATCGCCCTCCTGCTGCCTCTGACCTATGGCATGCACCCGGCGAGCACGCTGATCTTCCTCGCCGGCCTGTACAATGGCGCGATGTACGGGGGCTCCACCACCTCGATTCTGCTCAACGTCCCCGGAGAATCCGCGTCGGTCATCACCTGCCTCGATGGCTACGAGATGACACGCCAGGGCCGTGCTGGCCCGGCCCTCGTGATTGCAGCCGTCGGTTCGTTCATCGCCGGGACGCTCGCCGTGGGGGGGCTCACCCTCATCGGTCCCTCACTAGCCAGTATCGCCCTCCGATTCGGCCCCGCCGAGTACTTCTCCCTCATGCTGCTTGGACTGGCGACAACCGCGGGCATGGTGGGGCGATCGGTGGCCAAATCCGCCGCGGCGGCCTTGCTCGGACTGATGTTCGCAACTGTCGGCGTGGACATGTCCTCGGGCGTCCCGCGATACAGCCTCGGTCTTCCCGCCCTGCTGGATGGGATTGACTTTCTCGTGCTCACGCTCGGGCTATTCGCGGTGTCCGAGGTGCTGGTGTCGCTCGAGGAAGCGCGCATACTGACCCAGGGCCGGGTACGGGTGGGACGGCTCTGGCTATCCCTCCGCGACTTCCTCGCGAGCCTCGGGGCAATTCTGCGGGGGGGGGTAATAGGGTTTGTCATTGGGGTTCTGCCTGGTGCCGGGCCTATCATCGCCAGCTTCCTGTCCTACAGTGTGGAAAAGCAGCTCTCGCGCCACCCGGAGCGATTTGGCAAGGGAGAGATCCGCGGCGTTGCCGCTCCCGAATCGGCGAACAACGCCGCGGCCACGGGAGCGCTCGTCCCGCTGCTGGCCCTTGGGATTCCGGGTTCCGGAACCGCCGCGCTCATGTTAGGGGCGCTGCTGATGGCCGGCGTCCGGCCCGGACCCCTCCTCTTCGCGCAGCATCCCGACGTGGCGTGGGGGCTCATCGCGAGCCTGTACCTCGGAAACCTCATGCTTCTCGCTTTGAATATCCCGCTGGTCGGCGTCTTCATTCGTATCCTCCACGTTCCCCTGGCCGTCATGTTGCCCGCCATCCTGGCCTTATCATTCATCGGCGTCTACAGCGTGAATCGGAGCGTCTTCGACTTGGGTCTGATGCTGATCTTTGGTGGATTGGGTTACTACTTGCGCAAGCATGACTACCCGCTCGCGTCCCTGGTGCTGGCCTTCGTGCTCGGGGGGCTTATGGAGCAGAATTTCCGGCGAGCGCTCATGATCTCAGGCGGGGACTACACCATTTTTGTGCGGAGCGGCCTGTCGGCTGCGATGCTCGCCGCCTCCGTCGCATTTCTCGTGCTGCCCTTCCTGGTAAAGCGTCTGAGAAGCCTCAAGCCCAGGGAGGAGGGGCAGGCGTAGCCGCGAAGCGCTCGGACGAATGAGGGGATGCTGAAGTGAGGTCTCCAGGAAAGCCGATACTCTGGGAAGAGCTGACGTGGCCGGAGGCGGAACGGATTGCCCGGAAACGCCGCCTTGCGCTGATTCCATGCGGAGCGACGGAACAACACGGCCCTCATCTCCCCTTGGCCGTTGACTGGATGTGCACGTACGAGGTCGCCTGTCGCGCCTCTGCCGCCACGGGAGTGCCAGTCGTGCACCCTCTGGTCTTCGGCTTGTCTGCAGGACACGGGTCATTCCCAGGAACCATCGGACTCCGCCCGCAGACCATGCTCGCCCTCCTCGAGGATCTTTCCGACTCCTTGTACCGGAGCGGGATCAGGGATTTCGTGTTCCTCAATGGGCATGCGTGGAACTCCGGGCCCTTGATCTCCATCCGTGAGCTGCTCCAGACGCGGTACGCCGATGTCCGGATCAGACTGATCAATTGGTGGGAACTCGTGGTGAGTCCAGAACTGAAGTCTACCGCTGATGCCCCGGAAGGCGGACGGCTCGTCCATGCGAACTTCGGAGAGACGTCCACCATGCTGGCACTGCGTCCAGACCTGGTAAGAATGTCTCGGGCAGTGAACCAAGACGACCACAACTACTTTTGGGACTATCGGGCTGATCAGGTCACAGCGACGGGAGTCGTGGGCCGGAAGGCGACAGCAGCTACGGCTGAGGCAGGAAAGGGGCGGCTTGTTGAGGCGGCAAGCGCACTGATTCGTCTTCTTCACCGGGGTCTACGGGAACCCCGGCTAAACGTGCGGAGGCATAGGAGGAGAGCCGAGCAGTGAGACTTGCCGTCCCATGCTGAATGAATGCCTGGTCTAACTCCCCTTCTGGGCGGGCTTCCTCTGCGCCTTCCCCCTCTCGCGCCGCTTCGCCCAGTACGCCTTCATCCGCTGGCTCACGGCCTTCCGGTCTTGGGCGCCCATCCGGCGGCGCTTCCTGATGGGCTGAGCCTTCGCACACGACGCGGTCGGCTTGGCTGTATGATCAAAGCGCCTGAGCACCTCGTCGAGCCGGTCGCGGTCTGCCCGCAATTGCCGAAGGGCTTCTCAGAGAGTGGCGGAGACGTTCGCCATGCACGTCCGTGACCATCTCGTCCAGGTTTTTCGAGCCCGTGCCAGCCCAGAGCGATGCTCGTGACGCCGTTGTTCAGGAGCTCGTCGCAAGATCGCGGCCGGCCGCCGGCCCCTTCAAGCGCAAGGAACCGCCCGAGATCCGCGGCACCGGCTGACGTCGTCGAGTGGCTCGAGGCCGCCCTCTCGGCCTTTCGCCGCAGCACCTCATTCGAGGATGGCGCACTCCTCGCCGTGAACCTCGGCGACGACGCCGACACCACCGGCGCCGTCGACGGTCAACTCGCCGGGGCCTTCTATCGGGAGCACGGCATCCCGGAGTCCTGGTGCGCGAAGCTGTCTTACCACGACCTCATCGAACGCTTCGCCGAGCGACTGCTCGATTTGAGCCAGAGTAGGCCGTAGCCAGCCGTTTTGCCCTCGCCGCATCGTCCCTGGCCTGCCTGTCCCGCCTAGTCCCACCTTTCGCCCTGCTGCCCTTTTTCCTCCCCCCTTTCGCGATTTGATTCTTCCCCGCCGTTGACTCCTGGCGCCACTCGGCGGTGATCGGAAGGCCCCGGTGGGAGGTCTCTCTAGGGGAGGCCAGAAGGGCCTACAGGGCGCCGCCTGGGAGCCTGCGGTGAAATCCGCAAATGCCAGGGGGAAACGAAAAGGGGGAGGAAAGCATGAAACCGATCCGAGGTGTCCGCCATGTCCAGGACCTGCTCGATCCACTCGTCCGGACCATGCTCGCGCTCGCCAGCTGGGCGGTGGTCGAGCTCGGCCGCTGGGGCTTCCGCCCGAGCCAGGCTCGGAGGTTCGCACAGGATCTCCAGAGGTCATCGAAAAGATCCTGACCCACCTCCCTGCCTGTGCCGAAGGCAGTCAGGGGCCTGTGGCCCGCCCAGACCCACAGCCCCCGGCGGGGTACCCGTTGACAGCAACCTGGGCCGGGCAGCCCAGGAGCAAATTCCTGATCACCCAAATTCTTATCACCCGCTCGGTATGCCCGGTGTTGAGGCTGCAGAAGAGTTCTTCCTGAGAGCGCATTTACGCTTCTGGCAAGTAGGTCATGGGGTTATCACCCGACGGCAGATCACAAGCAACACCTTTGGTGAACGGCTAGGTTATTGCGCCGGGGGTCCTTTGCAGTTGACACTCGAGACCCGCTTGGGTAGCCTCCACAGCGAGGCTCCTGCAACCACACGACATCTACGCGATGCCTCTCCCACATCATTCCCTTCTGCGGAGGATGCGCGCCGACGGTAGGCGGTGGCATGAAAGAACTCACTGAAGCAATCGCTGGCTACCTAGATTATGTGCAGACAAACCTTGCGGCTCACCTAGGGCGTGGGCCAGATAGGGGTTACCTTTCTGCCAAGGTCCACCCCAGTCCAGCAGCTGCAAAAGATTGGTTCGAGACACTTGAGGAGCACCCAACCTGGAACAAGCCGGCCGAGACCTGCGCTCAGCTTTTTGGCAAGGAGAGACACGGCGAAAAAAAGTGGAAAGGTCGAACTGGGAGTTGGATGCGCCGCCGAGGGACGTACCTCTCCCTTCTCGATGGAGTATGCCCGAACCCGGCTGAAGTGGCTGACGCACTTGTGAGGGATGTCGAGACAACAGAAGATCGGATTGTCCTTCTTGCCCCTTTGGAGGGGGTGGGTTTCGCCAAGACAGAAATGGACTTCGGTGACTTCCAGATACTCCAGCCAAAAGCTGATCAGCTTGAATCGGTCCTGGGCATACGGGCGAACCGGATTTTCTATCCGTACGCAGCCAGATCCACCAAACGCCTCACCGACCACTGGTATATCCATTGCGAGAACAAAGAAAAGCGGACACTGGGTTGGACCTATTCCCTCGATGACCTTTTTTTCGGAGGGGGTCCTGTCCAGGCGGAGTACACGCACCTGCCGCCAAGAATCGAGCTCTTCCTAAAGAACATAATTCTCTGGGATGAGCAAGAGCATGGGCTTGGTGATGATTATTGGATGCCGTTCGTTTCGATTCCTTTTGTGATCGAAGCATCCGATAACCCTTTCAAGGGGCCGCGGCCTGCACCCCCCATTGCAGAATTCCGTACGTATCAGCCTGTGTGCGGGTTTCGGTCCATCGTGAACGCCCGGATCACTCCATCGTGAACGCGAAGATCATGTCATCGTGAACGCCGGGATCGGTCATCGTGAACGCGTAGA